>JAAEOK010000098.1 GCA_024244705.1 Alphaproteobacteria bacterium | reverse complement strand
GTCGGATCTCAGCCGCCTGGCAACCTCGATGGCCAGGCATTCGCGGGTAAACTCATCGATCACTGTCAGCATCTTAAGTGCTCTCCCATCATGGGTCCTGGCCTGGACGAAGTCGTAAGCCCAGACATGGTTTGGCCAGCTTGGCCTGAGCCGGATGCAAGAGCCGTCATTGAGCCAGAGCCGGACCAGCGGGTCCCATACGGAAACGCCGCCGCTGGTGCCGCCATCGGCGGCCGCCGGATCGGCCATCGCATTGCCTCGGTTCGGGGTTGCGGGCTGGCGCCGATTCGACATAAGTCGAAAGAACTCTAGCCGACGTCGTCGCCGGTGGCGGCGCGCTTGCGGCCGGTGACCATGGCCCGGGTCAGGTTTTCGCGATGAACGAGGCTCGCCCACACGACGCCGAGGACATGGGCAATGACCAGCGCCAGCGCCAGATTGGCGAGGATCTCGTGGGCCTCCTCGAAGGCTCCGGTGACGGACTCGCCCGTCGCCACGATCCCGGCGAGCGGGCCGGCATTCTCCTCGACGGCGTAGACGACGAGGCCGGTGACCACGGTGGCGGCGACGACCGCGAGCAGGGCGAACACCATGGCGCCGCCGGCCGGGCTGTGGCCGAGATAGCGCCGTCCGCGGAAGGCGATCAACGCGCCGAGATAGCGCAGCGCGGCGCCGGGACCGTAGGCGAAGTCAACGAAGCGGGCATGGCGCGGGCCGATGACGCCCCACACCAGGCGAACCACGATAACACCGCCCGCGACATAGCCGGCCCAGGCGTGGATCGTCATGGCGTCGTCGTCGGTCAGGAAGGCGACGAAGAAGGCGACCGCCAGCGACCAGTGGAAGACGCGGACCAGCGGGTCCCAGACGGAAACGCTGCTGCCGGACGCGGCGCGGCTGGTGCCGCCATCGACGGTTGCCGGATCGGCCATCGTATTGCCTCGGGTCGGGGTTGCGGGTTGCTGGCGACTCCTAACGCGCGCCCGCAATACGGGCATTGACATGAGTCAAATCCCGCGACCCGCGCGGGTCGTGGACGGCGGACGAGTAGTACGGCGCGGCGTTGGGCCGGGAAACTGGCGCACCCGAGAGGATTCGAACCTCTGACCTCTGCCTTCGGAGGGCAGCGCTCTATCCAGCTGAGCTACGGGTGCAGGGGCGCGGACCCTAACCGAAATCGCGCCCCGGGGCAATTCGTTCGGCGGTGCGCCGCCAGCCCGGGATCGATCCAGGATCAGCGAAGCAGCACGTCGTGCCGCGTCGCGTCCGGGATGACGTGAGTGCCAAGGGGAATCGAGCCCGCCCCCTACTCCTCGGCCGCGAACAGGGCGCCCGCGTTGCCGTCGGCGCCCGATGGCAGCGGCGCGGCCGGGTCGGCGACCCAGGCGGCGACGTCGCGGTGCACGATCTCCGCCTGCAGATCGCGCAGCAGCATGTGGTAGCCGCCGTCATAGATGGCGATCGTGCTGTTGGCCGCGGGCAGGCGCTCGAGCATGGCGCGGGTCGGCGCCTTGGGCACGATCTGATCGTTTTCGCCGTAGAGCACCAAGACCGGCAAATCGACGCGGTCGGCGGCGGCCAGCGCCTCGTCCATCAAATCGACCAGACCGTCGATGGCGTCGACCCGGGTCTCCTTGATCACCATCGGGTCGGCTGACAGCGCGCGCAGCATCTCGATATTGTCCGACGGCTTGATGCCGAGCCCGCGCCCGGTGACTGTCGCCCACGGCAGGCTGTGGGCGCCGAGCCACAGCGCGACCCGGTAGTGCAGCGGCATCGTCGACCGCCCCCACACGGCGGGCGCGACCAGCACCATGCCGTCGACATCGGGCGGGGTGTCGCCGGTCGCCGCGTGCATCGCCACCGCCCCGCCCATGCTGACGCCGAGCAGGTAGACCGGCACCGCGGGGTGGCGCGCCCGGACCAGGGCGACGGCGTCGGTGAGGTCGCGCGCCATGACGTCGGCGCCGGCCCACTGGCCGCGATAGACGGTGCCGCCGAAACCGCGCTGGTCGTATGCGTAGGTGGCGATGCCGTTGTCGCGCCAGTAGGCCGCGGGCGCGGTGAAGGCATTGGAATAATCGTTGAAACCGTGGAGTGCCACGAACACCGCGGTCGGCGGCTGGTCGGGCAGCCATGCCCTGAGCGGCAGGGAAATGTTGTCGTGGGCAACGATACGATCGGTCTCGAGCGCCGGCGCGCGCACCACCGGTCCCGGCGGCTGCACCCGCGGCGCGCAGGCAACGACGCCGAGGACGCAGCCCAACGCGAGCGGCAGACAAAGGGCCGCGACCCGCCTCATGCGCCCGTCGCGTCCGGTTCCGCCGGCCGCCGCGTCAGCTCCAGGAAGATGTCTTCGAGGTCGCCCTCCTGGGTGGTCAGATCGGTGATCGTCAGGCCGCTGTCGCGGACCGCGGTCAGCAGGTCGCGGATACGGGTCTCGCTCGGCCGGTAGTGGAAGTTCAACCGCCGCGGCCCGGCCAGGGCGACGTCGAAACCGCCGAGTGATTCCGGCACCGCGTCGAGGTCCTCGGCGACGTTGATCGCCAGCTCCTTGCGGTCGAGGCGGCGCAGTAGGTCGGCGGTGTCCTCGCAGCAGATGACGTGCCCGTGGTTGATGATGGCAATGCGGTCGCAGAGCTGCTGGGCCTCTTCCAGATAATGCGTGGTCAGCACGATGGTGGTGCCGCGCGCATTCAGCTCGCGGACGTATTCCCAGAGCTGCTGGCGCAACTCGACATCGACCCCGGCCGACGGCTCGTCGAGAACCAGCACCGGCGGGTCGTGGACCATCGCCTTGGCGATCAGCATGCGCCGCCGCATGCCGCCCGACAGCGACCGCGCATAGGCGTCCGACTTGTCGGTCAGGCCGACCCGTTCGAGCAATTCGTCGGTCCGGCGCTGGGCCGCCGGCACGCCGTAGAGGCCGGCCTGGACGTCGAGCAACTGGCGCGGCGTGAAGAAGGCATCGATGTTGAGTTCCTGGGGCACGACGCCGATCGCGGCCCGGCAATTGCGCGAGTCGGCGTCGAGATCGCGGCCCCAGACCCGCACACTGCCCGAGGTCTTGGTCGCCAGTCCGGCGAGGATGTTGATGAAGGTCGACTTGCCGGCGCCGTTGGGGCCGAGCAGCCCGAACAGCGAACCGCGCGGCACGACCAGATCGACGGCGTCGAGCGCGGTGCGCCGCGAGCGGGTTTCGCTGCCGCGATAGATTTTGGTCAGGGCCACCGTCTCGATTGCGTTTTCCGGCAATTCGGCGGTGGTGGCCGTCTCGGCATGCGGCACGGTCATCGGGATCGGCGGGGCCGTTCTGGACTGTTGAATGATGCGCGGCAATGGGTATCATCCGCCGGATGGAGCGGTCAACGGCACTCCGTGGAGGGCCGCGGACACCAGCCGGGGGAGGCGTCGCGTGGAACCAGTCGAGAATATCGAGGTCGAGAACACGGTCGTCGCCTGCGACGGCGGCAACGGCCCGCTCGGCCATCCCTGCGTCTACCTCAATATGGGCGACCGGCACGACATCGATTGCCCCTATTGCGGCCGCCGGTTCTTCCTCAAGACGGGTGCGAAGGCGGGGTCAGGGCACTAACGTCGACCGACAATCGGACTTCGCTTGTCAACCGGGCGCGGCGCGCCGCCCTTCGTCATCCCGGGCGCGGTGCAGCGCGGAGCGATGCGTCGCGGAACCGGGATCCCGTGTCTGCGCGGCGTCACTCGGGTGCCGCGTCGCGCACGGGACGACGGCCACGCGGTGAATGTCGACCGACCTACCGCACCGTAATGCAGGTGCAGTCGGCGAGGTGCGAGACCTTGTGCGACACGCTGCCGAGGAGCAGCCCCTTGAGATCGCCGAGCCCGCGGCTGCCGAGGACGATGAGGTCGGCGCCCTCTTTTTTCGCGGTTTCCAGAATACACTTGGCCGGGTCGCCTTCGGCGACCACGGTCTCGACCGTCTTGGCGCCCTTCTCCCTGGCTAGCCGGGCGCAAGCCTTGGTCAGATGCTCGCCGACCTGTTCGGACGCCCGTTGGGCGAGGAATTCGGTCCCGTCTCCCGGCGCCGGCGCTTTGGCCATCGGGATCTCGGCCAGCGCCGTGGCGATGCTGCCGGACCGGGCCGGGACGATATTCTCGATCTCGGCCCAGTGCCGCAGCTGGTCGGCGCGGTCCCCCGACAGCAGGACATGAAGCAGGATCAGCTTGGCGTCGTACTTTGCGGCCAGGTCGCTGGCGAGGCCGACCGCCTTGTCGGCGTGGTCGGAACCGTCGGTGGCCGCCAGGATGGTCTTGAACATTCGTGATACCCCGCGATGTGGTAACAGCTTGAGACGGCAATTGTCCCAGCGCGGACGGCGCCGCTCATTGATTTCGATCAGTCGCCGAACAACGGGCCGGATGGGGCGGTGACGGCAAGATGGTTCACCGACAACGCCGTTCGCGCGACGATCGCGGCGGCGACGAAGCGGCGGTGGCAGTGGTCGGGGTCGCGCTCAAGGCACATCAGGCAAACCGGCTTCTCTCGCGCCAGCGCAGCGGCGCGATCCAGTCCCACTTGGCCCGGTGGCGAAGCGAGATGCGCGGCGAACAGACGTTCGAATCCGGCGATGTCGCCCGCTGCGGCGGCCGCGCGCGCCGCCGGCGGCGAGCCCAAAACGCCGAAGTGAGCATAATCGATCCCGGCAGCGACCAGCGACGCGGCGAGCGCGTTCTTAGCGTATTCCGGCCGCTTCGAGACCGGTGCTGCGCGAACGTCAGCGACGACCGCGATGCCGGCGCTCTTCAACGTTGCGATGAGATCGTCGAGGTCGGCGGCCTGGTAACCGATGGTGGCGATCGAGGGCGTGCGCGTCACCGACCTAGAACATCGTTTCGAGCACGCGGTCGGGCGGAGTGTGGCCGTCGATGAAGGTCTTGATGTTGATGATCACCTTCTCGCCCATGTCGATGCGGCCTTCGAGCGTCGCCGAAGCCATGTGCGGCAGCAGGATTACGTTGTCGAGGTCGCGCAGTTTGGGGTTGATCGCCGGTTCGTGCTCGAAGACGTCGAGCCCGGCCCCGGCGATCTCGCCGCTGGCCAGCATCCGCGTCAGCGCGTTCTCGTCGATCGCCTCGCCGCGCGAGGTGTTGACGATATAGGTGTACGGTTTGAGCAATGCGAGCCGCCGGGCCGACAGCAAATGATAGGTCGCCGGCGTGTGCGGGCAGTTGACCGTGATGATGTCCATATGGGCGAGCATCTGGTCGAGGCTTTCCCAGTAGGTCGCCTCGAGCTCCTTTTCGAGGTCGGCATGGACCTGGCGCCGGTTGTGATAGTGGATCGACAGGCCGAAGCCACGGGCGCGACGGGCGACGGCGGTGCCGATGCGGCCCATGCCGATGATACCCAACCGCTTGCCCCAGATGCGATGGCCGAGCATCCAGGTCGGCCCCCAGCCCGGCCAATCGCCGGCGCGGACGATCCGCTCACCTTCGGTGAGCCGGCGCGGCACCGCCAGGATCAGCGCCATGGTCATGTCGGCGGTGTCCTCGGTCAGCACGCCGGGCGTGTTGGTGATGGTGATGTTGCGCTGGCGCGCGGTGGCGAGGTCGATGTTGTCGACGCCAGTGCCGAACGAAGCGATCAGCCGGAGCTTCGGCCCGGCCTGGGCGAGCACCGCCTTGTCGATCGAATCGGTGACGGTCGGGACCAGCACGTCGGCGACCTTGGCGGCCTCGATGAGTTCGGCCTGGGACATCGGCCGGTCGTCGCGATTGAGCCGCGTGTCGAACAGTTCCATCATCCGCGTTTCGATCGCGTCCGGAAACTTTCGCGTCACGTAGACGACCGGTTTCGGCTTTGCCATGGGATCCCTCCGAGCTGCGCCCGTCCAAGCGGATAGCAAGCCCCGTCCGTCTTGTCCAGCGGCCATTGGGTCGCGCCGCCCTTGACCCGCGCGCGGCCCGCATCCATAAGGATTCCGCCTGCCAGCCAGCGTTTCGCCGGGTGACGAAAATGAACATAGCACAAAGAGCCGGACACGGGTTTCTCGCCGCGGCGCTGGTTGTCGCCGCGGCGGCGGCGGGCCATGCGCAGACCGGGTTGCCGCTGCCGCGCTTCGTCTCGATGCGGGCCGACGAGGTCAACGTGCGCACCGGTCCCGGCGTGCGCTATCCCATCGACTGGGTCTACCAGCGGAGCGGCCTGCCGGTCGAGATCACCGCCGAGTTCGATACCTGGCGCAAAATCCGTGACTGGGAGGGCACCGAGGGCTGGGTCCACCAGAGCATGCTGGCGGGCAAGCGCACCGCGCTGGTCACCAAGCAGCGTCGGACGCTGCGCCGCGAGCCGAGCGCCGGGTCGGCCGCCGTCGCCCATGCCGAACCCGGAGTCGTCGGCGAACTCAAGCGATGCGTCGGTGCGTGGTGCCGAATCCGAATTGCCGGCTATGACGGCTGGCTGGAACGAACCGAGTTTTGGGGCGTTTACGCCAACGAAACCGTCGAGTGAGCGCGGGAGCCGGGCGTTCACTCTGGCGCCGGTTTCGCCTTTCGCGCCGGTCTCGCGGGGCGCCGTGACGCGGCCCGTCGCCTTGGTGCCGGCGCCATCGCCCGCACCTGGTCGCGAAGCGTGGCCAGTTCGGTGAGCTCGAACTCCAAACCGGCCGAGGTCTCGTCGTCGATGTCGCGGCTCTGCACCTCGCCGTTGATTTGGCGGATCACGGTGTCGAGGGCGCGGCGGACATCCGAGACCTCCTCCGGGGAGAGCTTGTCGATGACGACCTCTTCCTCCATCATGAGCTTCGAAAATCCTGCCCGGTTGCTTTGGCCGAGCCGGGTCAGCCGGCGGTCGAGCTTCTGCCACTGGTCGCGCCAGGCCCGAAAGGCGTGGCTCTTCACGCCGATTTTCTCAAGCTGCACCATGACGCGCACGAACTGCCAGACAACGAAACGAAGCGCGCGATCGGACGGAGGGTGATGAGGCTTGACCATGGCACCTTTCTAACACCGGTGGGCGGAGGTCGATAGGGGAGGCGAAATGGCCCGCGACAGCGAAAACCTGATCTTCGCCAAGGTGGTCGGCTATATCGCCGCCACCATGGCCGATGACGACGGCGAAACCGAGCTTCCCGAAGGGCTCGACCGCCTGCCGGCGGTGCTTCGCGAAATCACCGACGCGTTTGAGAATTCGGGTGGCTTCGAGTTCGCGGCCGATCAAGCGCTGGTGCTATCGCATGTCTTCACGGTGCTCGAGGCGGCGATGCGGACGTTGTCCGAACAAGCCGCCGGCGGCGGCCAGGACAATGCTGCGGCGAAGATCGAATGGGCCGCCAATCAAGCTCGCGAAATGACCGCCTATTTGATGGAAAAGCACGGCAGCGGCGACGGCGGCACGCTGGTGCTGGTCGGCGAGGACGAAGGCGATGACGGCTGAGCGCGCCGCCACCCGGCCGACCGGCAACGCCGGCTCGCAGTGGCGGCGTCTATTCCTTTTCGGTGGTGGGGTCGATCATGCGCTTGACCGCCGTCACCTTGGTCGCCGGAAATCCGCTGATTTCGGCGTGCTTGTGGATGATGTCCTCGTTCTCGGCAAGGTAGACGCAAAAGGTCTTGTTGTCGGTAACGAACGACTCGACCCACTGGATGTTCGGGCCGAGCTCGGCCAGCACCTCGTTCGACTTGGCGGCGGCGCCGCGAAGCTGCTCGCGCTCGAAGCTGCCGACCTCGGGGATGTCCCGTTCGATAATGTACTTCCGCATATCGCACTCTCCCGTCAAATGAATTGGCCCGTCGGCGGGTCGTCCTGTCACCGCCCAGGCGCGCGATATTGACGAACCATGGTGCCAAGCTCAACATTCGTCTCGACGAGGGGCAATATGCACACCCGACAGAATCTCCCTAATGCGCGGGTGTCCGGCTCCGACGGCGGCGGGCAGCGAGTAGGAATACCCCTGTAAGTCGCCGGTTGATGCGGCGGAATCACGCTACCGGGCTGTTCTATGGATAGACGGACAAAAGTCGTCATCGCCACGCTGTCCGTACCCACCTTGACGCTGGGCACGGACTTCACCGGCGCCTTGATGTTGATCATTCCGATCGAGCGCGAATTCGGCGCCGACATCACGACCACCCAGTGGGTGTTGAACATCTATGCGCTGACCTTCGCCATGGGCATGGTGACCGCCGGCCGCCTGGCCGACAGGTACGGCCGCCGTCGCCTGCTGGTGATCGGCCTGACGGTGTTCGTGTTGGCGTCGCTCGCCTGCGCGGCGGCCCAATCCGTCGGTTGGCTGATCGGCGCCCGGGCCATCCAGGGCGTCGGATCGGCGATTCTCTGGCCCTGCATCCTCGGCATCGCATCGAATGCGGCCGGGGATGACGATCGCGGCGTCGCCATCGGCGTGCTCATTGCCGTGGTCACCAGCGGCAACGTCGTCGGCCCGGTCTTCGCCGGCATCGTCGGCGGCCTCGGGGAATGGCGGTTGTTCTATACCGCCAACCTGGTGATGGGCGCGATTTCGATCCTGCTCGTCCTGCGCTGTTTGCCGTCCGACACGCCGGACAAGACCGACGAGCCGATCGACTATGCCGGCATCGCCGTCCTGTCGACGGCGATCCTGGCCCTGCTCTATGCGCTCGATGTCGGCGGCGCCTGGGGTTGGGGTTCGGCGGCGCTGATCGGGCTGCTGGTGCTGGCGGCGGTATCGTTCGCCGCCTTTCCTGTCATCGAAAAGCGGGTCGCCGGGCCGCTGGTTCCGCCGCCGATGATGCGCAACCGGCAATTCTTGCTCGCCCTGTCGGCCAATGGCCTCTGCATTCCGGCCGTCTTCCTGTTGTTTCTCTACCTGCCACGATATTTTCACAAGGCCTTGGGCTGGTCGGATTTGATGGCCGCGATCGGAACCCTGCCGCTGATGGTGTGCCTGTCGGCGACGTCGCTGATTTCCGGCCGCTTTTACAACAGTGCCGGGCCCCGGTTGCTGTTGTCCGTCGGTTACGGCCTGACCGTGCTCGGCACCCTTGCGGTCATTCTAAGCGACCCGTCATGGGGCTATGCCGGAACCGTTCCCGCCATGCTGCTGCTCGGGATTGGGCCCGGATTGTGCGTCGGCACCGCCGGCACGGCCGCGGTCGGTGCCGCCGACCCGTCTCGGGCCAGCCTCGCCGGCGCGCTGTCGTTCATGTTCCATCTCGGCCTCGGCGCCATCGGCGTCGCCGGTGCCACCGCCATCATGTCAGGAATCGGCGGCGCCAAGCTGCAACACAGTCTGACGGCGATGGACGTGACCCTGTCCGCCGCCGATCGAGTGACGCTCGACGGCAGCGCCGCGGGGACGCAGGCATCGCAAGCCATACTCGGCAAATTCAGCCCCGAGACCGCCGGCAGGATAACGGACGCCGTTCGAGACGCCTTCATGACCGGCTTCCACGCTTCGTTCTGGCTTGCTTTCGCCTTGGCGATCGCGGGTGTCGGCGCCATCCTTGCCCTCGACGAGAAGAAGCTCGTCAATGTGGATCGATAGGGCGCGCACCGAGCATTCCCCCCAGTCCAGGCGACGACCGCTCTTGACCCAAACCGGACTCCCTGCACAACCCACAGAGCTGACAAAGCAACGAACCTGGCTCACCGAATCCCTTCAATCCAACGGCTCTTGTGCCACGAGTGGTACAGGGTTCAAAACGCATTGAAACTCAAATATTGTCAAAGAAACGACGGACCTTCGCAATGGGTCGGCGGTGGTTCCGCTTGCACCCTCCGGGATAGGATATGGACTCGATGATCGCCGCCACGTCGGCAGGGACCATCCCAGCGGCTCTGGTAGAGCAGTCGGTGTGGAGGGCATTGCAGGAGCCCTTTGCCCGGTTTGCTGATCGTGTCGCCATTGCAGACCAAACCGGCAACGTGACCTTTCGCGACCTCGGGACCCGGGTCGAGCAGGTCGCCGCCATTATCCAAGCGTCTGTCTCTGGCGAGAAATGTGCCGTTGCCCTTCTGCTGACCCAGGGGGTGCCGTTCATTGCGGCCCTGCTGGCGACGCTGAAGACCGGCCACTATTACATACCGCTCAATCCAGCTAACCATGTCGAGGCAAATCAACAAATTCTCCTCGATGCCGAGGCCGGCTTGCTTCTGACAGATAGCAACTACGCAGAAGTCGCAAAGTGTATTGGCGGAACCCTATGTCACGTTGAGGACATCGATCGCGCCGAAGGGACGACGCCCGATACGGCCGACAGCCCCGAGATCTGCGGCGGCGATCTTGCCGGCCTCTTCTATACCTCCGGCACTACGGGTAAGCCGAAAGGCGTGATGCAGACACAGCGCAATTTCCTGCAACTCGCGCGCAGCTTCATAAACGCCACGGGAATCGGGCCGGACGATCGCTTGCTGCTCGGTTATCACGGCAGCACCTATGCCTCGGTAATGAATATCTTCAGCGGCTTGCTCACTGGGGCGACACTGTGCCCATGGGACGTTTCCCAGAACGGGGCTGCGCCCATGGCTGACTGGCTGCAATCTCAACGAATTTCGGTGTTGTATATCTTTCGCAGCGCGTTCAGCCAGTGCATGAGCGCCGTCCAACCGGATGTGCGGTTTCCTCGGGTTCGCGCGCTGATGCTGTCGAGCGAGCCGGTTTACGACACAGACGTGACGATCTGGCGCGAACGTTTTCCGACAACCAGTATTTTCATAAATCACATCGGCTCTACCGAAGCTGGTAGCTATCGGCGTTATCCGATCGACCGCACCGCAACGGTTGAACCGGGCGTCTTGCCTCTAGGCTACCCTGTGGAAGACAAAGATGTCCTGTTGTGCGACGAGCACGGCGCACAGGTGAGGCCGGGAGAAATTGGCGAGATTATCGTCAGGAGTCGCTATATCGGGCTCGGTTATTGGAAACAGCCTGCCTTGAGTGAATCCGTGTTCTCAGCCCCGCATGGGCCGGACGGTGCGCGTTTGTTCCGCACCGGCGATTTGGGCCGCATGGATGCCGACGGCTGTTTGTATTCGTTGGGCCGCAAGGACAACCAGGTGAAATTCCGCGGACGCCGCGTTGAGGTTGCCAAGGTAGAAGCGACACTGGCCGGCCTCGAACACGTCGATCAAGCTGCCGTGGCGGCGCGCACCGGCGGAGGCGGCCAGACCCAACTCGTAGCGTTTTTCGTGAGTTCCGAGGACACGTTGTCCGCCAACAGGTTGAGACGGCAGTTGGCGGACGTCCTACCCCATGCCGAGGTACCGGTGGTGTTCGTGCGACTGCAAGCGCTGCCGCGCTTGCCGAACGGTAAGATCGACCGCAAGGCACTTGCAGCGCACGAGATCGTCCCGGAAGCAACACCCGATGTCGGCCCGCACGATACGGTCGAGAAGAGATTGGCGGAGGTGCTGCGGCGCGTCTTGCAAGTCGAGAAACTTGGCATCGATGATGACATTTTCGAGCACGGCGCGGACTCGTTGACTGCCGTTGAAATCTCTGCCGCGATCGACCAGGAATTCGGAGTCGACGTACCGATGGAAGTCTTATGGTCCGGAGCACACTCGGTCGGCGCCTTGGCCCGGATCATTCGGCGGGCCGATGCCTATTCCGAGCCATGTCGGCACCCTCCTTCGACGCCCGCGCATAAAAACGCCCGTACACCCGGTTACGTAAACCGGCGAAGACTTCTTGGGCGCGAGGACATCGCAATACTAACGTTGCTTCCTGCGGCGATACTGGTTGCAAAACTCGTGCCGGAATCGCGCTGGCGGCAGATCGCCGACCTGTACGGCCTCTTTCTGACCCTGCTGCGGCCGTGGCGACATCGCACGCTCTCTCAGCAGATCGCGAGCCAGTTCGACGGCTATGCCAGGCAAGCTGACGGTCGCGCGGTCTTGCACAGCATCCGTTCTGGCAGTTTTGAACTCTGTCTGCGGAAGCTGACATCTCCGGCCGAATGGCAGACGCCGCTGGAGTTGCTTGGGCAACAACATATCGAAAGCGGCCTAAACCGCGGCCGGGGCGTAATACTGTGGCTATCGCCCCAGAATTTCACCGGAATCGTTGGCTCAGAAGCGCTTTGTCGGGCCGGCTATACCGTGCACATTCTATCACGGTTGGAGCATGGCTTTTCCCCAACCGTGTTCGGACAGCACTTTCTCAACCGCCTTGCCAACATTGGTGATGATTCTGGCCACGTAAGTCGCGTTATCATGACCGACGACGGGCAGGCCGCGATCCAAACCTTGCGACGTGTATTGCGTGAGAACGGCGTCGTCGCAATCGTGGCTGCGGCGTTGACCGACCAACCATTCCGCCGCCGGTTCCTTGATGGCGAGATCGAATTAGCAGGCGGACCGCCTCGGATGGCGCTGGCGACAGGGGCCGCATTGTTGCCTGTATTCGCGCACCGGCATGCCGATGGCTACCGAGTGCTCGTTTCCCCGGCTCTGAAGTCCGACGTTGCTGTCAAAGACGCCGCGATCAAGTCGATGTTGGACCAGTTCATAAATCAACTTGAGCATTTTGTTCGGCAGTACCCGGCAGAATCGTGGCATTTGGTGCCGCGGCCATAGGGTGCATTGTCGCACCCCTGCTCTACGCCATTTCTCATGGACGATGGGAACAGCCCCGCCGCCACGGGCCCAGCTTTACGAAGTGAGGCGCTTACTCATGTCCGTCCCGCCCTATTACCAACAACCTGTGAGCGCCACGATGACCGTAACTGGCTAAATGCCGCGGTTTAGCGCGACCCGGCCGAACTTCAGTTTCGCCAAGAAAGCCGACGTCGACGAGGCTTTCGACGGAGGTAAACTGTTGGGCTCAGCCGATTGGAGAACGATGCTGATGACCGATGACGAGTTACCGCCGATCCTGGCCGGCAAGCGTTTTGATTCGCCGTCATCCTTCACCCCCGAGAGCCTGCTGCGCGAGGCACGGCGTCAGAAGTCAGCCTCAATCCAGCCGGTGCCGGATATCTGCCTACTCGATCCGGACGGCGATATCGTCCGCCGATTGAAAGCGGAAGGGCGTGCGCGGCGCCATGACGGGTGGGTCTGCTATCACACCGATCTCTATGTCTTCGAAGTGAGCGGCCTCACGGTAGGCATCGTCGGCCGCGCCGTCGGCTCATCTTTCGCCGTCTTGGTGGCCGAAGAGCTGTTCGTATCGGGGTGTGCGCTGCTGATCAGCGTTACGTCGTCGGGGCAGATCATGCCCGTTCAAGAGCCGCCGTATTTCATCATGATTGACCGCGCGCTGCGAGACGAAGGCACGAGCTATCACTACCTGCCGCCGTCGACCTATAGCGACGCACCCGAAGCCTTGATCGGAGTTCTTGAGGGCGCCTTTGACGATCTTCGCGTTTCTGTGCTGCGGGGCGCGACCTGGACGACCGATGCACCATTCCGCGAGACTGACGATGCCATTGAAACCATGCGTCAGCGCGGTCTGCTTGCTGTCGAGATGGAAGCCGCCGCGCTCTATGCATTCGCCAAGGCGCGTAGCAGATCGGTGATCTGCTTTGCGCACGTTACCAACCAGATGGGCCGAATCGAGGGGGATTTCGAGAAAGGTCACGCGGACGGCACGACTGATGCGCTGCAAATCGTGGTCAATGCGGCGCAGCGCCTCTTGGGTATTGACGAAAAATCGTTTGGATGAGCTCGAGCAACGCAGTCTGATGAAGGACCGCATTTGGCCACAAGCCGACCTCTGAGAGGTTGTCGTGCGGCGTCTGCTTTAGGACATCAAGCGGGCAAACTTCCAAATGAGCCCGTATGTTTGATTCATGAGAGCATGCCCTAATCGTCGGGCCACACCGATCGCCACCACGGGCCCGGCGGGTCGCCGGGTGGTAGCGGCCAAGCCGAAGCCGTTTGGCCGGTTGCGGCCATCCGCGCGCGGATCTCGTCGATCGGCCAGCCGGTCAGGTTGGCGAGGGTCGCGGCCTCGGTCGCGAAGCGTCGCGGCAGACCGGCGGCATAGGACCGCGCCTCGGGGCACATCGCCGCGCCGCGCCAGGGGTGGCGCAGGACATAGCGGCCCTGGACGTTGCTGCGATCGGCGATCTCGCGGAACATCAAATCGTCGGGGAAGTGGTCCTCGTCGTAGCGCACATGGAGCCGGGTGACGAAGACATCGCGCGCCTGGCGCTTCGGGGTCGGTGCCTGGATCCCGAAATCGTCGGGCAGCCAATGGACACCGAGCTCCTGGAGTTCGGCGACCGACAACGGATCGGCGGCGCAGGGGTCGCACCAGGCCATGTCCCAGGCGTATTCCAGGAACACCGCCCGCATATCCTCGCGCGCCACCATGCGATCGAAGGCGGCGTTGTAGAAGCGGCCGAAATCGTCTTTGACGTAAAGCGGCACTTCCTGCCCGCTCGGGATCCGAACGGTACGGTAGTTGGCGGTCTCGACGCGGCCGTCGCGGGTCAACGCGAAAACGAAGAGGTCCTGGGGACCGTCCGCGTTGACCATGCCGAGGCGGATCGGCAGCATGAAGCCATCCGACTCGAAGGCCAACTGAAGGGGGCGGAGAAAGGTGTAGCCGAGCTTGGTCCGCTCGGCCAGATTGACCCGGGCGACGAAGAATTTCATGCCGTTGGCGAGGTAGTGGTCGAGGACCGAGCCAGCCTTGTCGGGCACGCGATAGCCGTTGCGCGTGAGCCATGTCCCGAGCCCGGCGCTTTGCTCGGCCGACAGGATCAGGATGTCGTATTCGCCCACCGTGTATTGCGCCTCGATGGTGACGCCGAGCGCCGCCGCGTCCTCGAATGCGGCGCTCGATTGCGGCACTCCCGCCGTCGCCATGCGCTCCCGCAGGTAGTGGCGCAGGCACGGATTGTCGTCGTAGTACTCGACCAACCGCGGCGCCGTGTAGGCGTCGAGATGGTCGACGATGGCGCCTTCGGTGACATGGACCTGGGAGCGCTCGAGTACCTGCGGTACCGGGACCACGATGGCGAATTCCTCGGGATCGCCGAGATAATCGTTGACCATGGTGATAACGGTCCGCGGCCCGTGCCGCGCGATCACCACTTTCGAGGCCTTGTTGAAGAGTTTGGTATCCGCCTTGGCGACATAGAAGCCGCAGAAGGCATGGGCCGAAGCGGTAGTCGCGGCAAGCATCGCTGCCGCGAGCAGACCGCCAAGAAGGTATCGTGGGACCATCGGGAGCCTCCGCCCCGGAAGGGGGCAGGGAAAGCGTCGGCCGCCAATCCGGCGATAGGGGGGCGGAATTGGGGCGGCTTTTGGGCGCGGCGGGGAATCGAGCGCCGGCGTCGTCGATGTCGGCGTGGTGTTAAGGCAAAATGCCGTCGCCGATCAAATTCGTGGTGTCGCTTTCATTGCGCACCGGTTCCATGCCGCTCGCGCGATGGTGTTCTCTGCCTTGCTCATATCAGGCCTCGACCGCCGCCACTCAATCGGGTTTCCCGACCCGGGATCAGGTGTCCCGCCGCTCGGGCTCGGACGACCATTTCATCGCGCGCGGCGTGATCCAATGCCCATGCCGATGCGCCCAGCTCCCCAGTGGCCGCCGTTCGGGAGCAGGTGCCCCGCCGGGACGGGCGATGACGGCAATCGCGTAAGCGACGATCAGGACCTGGACCGTTGCAAGGAAAAGGAAATAGGCTGATGGCTGCCAAGCCTCGATGATCTCGGTGGAAATTACCGGCCCCAATATCATGCCGACGCTGAAACAGATGAAAAGGGTCGTGCCGCCGCCGACCATCTCATCGGGCTCCAGATGGTCATTGGTGATGGCCAGACATATGCCGTAAATCGAAAAACAAGGTCCGGCGAAGAGTGCGGTCAGTAGAAAGATGAGAATCTCGATATCGACCGGCGTCGCCGCCAATAGCAAGGCGGCGAACGCGGCCAGCGATGCAACCGCGATCATGACCCTGGAACGATCGTATCGATCGCTGAGAATGCCGATCGGCCACATGAAAATCAGGCTGCCGAGGAAAATGGCGGCCATGAAGAGCGATACATGGGCGGTGATGAAGCCCGATTGATGGGCAAAGATCGGACCGGCTCCGATCAGGGCCCCGACGGCGAGACCGGCCATGAAGATCGCGCCGACGCCGAGCGGGAAGCGACGATATAGCGCGAGAACGCCGAGCGGCTTGGGCGCTTCGAAGGACGGGGTCGGTTGCGTGCTGAGCAGGATCGGCACGATCCCGAAGGAAATCAGCACCGAGGCCAGAATGAACAGGTCGTAGCCGAGCGGGCTGCTGAGGTTGAGCAGCAGAGCGCCGGTGCCCCAGCCAAGATAGGTAACCATGAGGTAGAGATTCATGATTTTGCCGCGGACCTCGTTGGGGCTCCTTAGGTTCAGCCAGGTCTCGGTGACGATGAAGATACCGGCGAGGCAAAAGCCGGTCGCGAGTCGAAGCGCGAACCACACGACGGGGTCCACGAAGACAGCGTGGAGCAGCGCCGTACCGGAGGCGATCGAGGCAACCGCCGCGAATACTTTGGTGTGTCCCACGTTGCGGATCATTCGCGGCGCCATCAGCGCGCCGACCAGATAGCCGGCGAAGAAGCCGGCCATGATGAGGCCGGTATTCGAGGTGTCGAAACCCTCGCCGAAGGCCCGCACGGCCGGGAGCGGCCCCTGAAGCCCAGTACTCTGAAGCGTAAAGGCGAACCCGAAGAAGAGCGCCCAGGTCGCGAGAAGAACACTCCTCATAACACGCCATTCCCCAAAAGGAACCGGCATCATCGCCGCCAAGGCCGGCCGATTGGGCCGCACTGCGCCTCGGTCCGGTATGTTACCGCTTATGCGGTTGTGAAGCGATGGAAGGACGGCCGGACTTTCAGGACGATCGAAAATGGGGTCAGGACCGGGCGCCTTCGCCGGCTTGGCGCCGGCGCCGGTAGCCGGCCGGCCCGACATCGAAATGACGCTTGAACACGCGGCCGAAGGCGGCTTCGGACTTGTACCCGCTGCGTTCGGCGACGCCGATGATGGGCAGGTCGGATTCGGCTAGCATTTGCCGGCCGATTTGCATGCGCCAACCGGTGAGGTAGTGCATCGGAGTCATCCCCATCAGGTCGTGGAAGCGGTTGGCGAAGGCGGTCCGCGACATGCCCGCGGCACGGGCCATCTTCTCGACCGTCCAGGGTGCGGCCGGCTTGCGATGAAGGGCGCTCAGCGCGCGGCCGACCTGACTGTCCGCGAGACCGCGGAAAACCTGCCGGTCACGGCCTTCGGCGGCGAGATAGGCGCGGATGGCTTGGGCGAAAATGATCTCCGAAAGCTTGAGTGTGATGAGATCGCCGCCCAGTCGCGCGCCGCCGGCTTCGGCGCCGATCAGTTTCAGGGTGCTGTCGAGCCAATGCTGGGAGGCGTCGCCGGAATTGCGGATATGGATCAGGCGCGGCAAGGCCTCGAGCAATGGATGCGTGGCATCGCGGTCGAATGCGAAATGACCACACACCAACTGGCTTTCCCCGCCGCTGCCATCGCCGCCGTAGTGGAGGGCGCCCTGGCCGGTGAAGCCGGCCATTTCGACGACCTTGTCGACGGTCTGCGCCGGGGTGTCGAGCGGCTCCGACAGGAAATGCGCCGCCCCGTGCGGGATGATCACCAGATCACCGGGCTCGAGCAATACCGGCTCGGCATCGCCGGCGACCCGCACCCAGCAGCGGCCGCGGTTCGCCATATGGAAACGCGCCACGTTCTCGAACGCCGGCACCTCGACGCCGAAGGGCGGGCTGAATGCGGTGCGGAAATACAACGTCCCGGCCAGCTTCATCAGTCCCAATACGTCGCTTAGAACGTCCATATCCGTCTCTTCACCGTTGACCGGAGAAATATGGCATCCGAATCGTTATCTGCCATCGGTTTGTACGATTGGTCAATTAACACGGACGATCGATCATTGGAAGTACGCCGAAACGCTCGATATTTGTCGTAGTTGCAGGGCGGGCAAATCCGTCATGCGGCGCTCGCCGGTCACGGCGGGCATCGACCGGGGCCGGTTCGGACGCCCCGATCGAGCCTCAACAACCAACCACGGAGAGCGATATGAGCCCCAAGACCTTATTTGCCGCCGGCGCCATGGCGCTGACCCTATGGACCGGTGCCGCGGCCGCCGAATCGCGGGCCGAACTCAATGACCTGGAAATCGCCCATGTGGCCTATACCGCCGATTCGATCGACATCCGCTACGCGCATCTGGCGCTCGCCTTGTCGGAAAATCCGGCGGTGCACGAATTCGCCAATACCATGATCCGTGACCACAGCGCGGTCAACGATCAGGCCTTGGCTTTGGTCGCCAGACTCGAGGTGGCGCCGCAGGACAATTTCCTCAGCCGCCAGCTCAATACCCAGGCGGCCCAACTCATCGACGAATTGAGCCAGCTGCGCGGCGCCGATTTCGACCGGCGGTACGCTGCCAACGAACTCGCCTACCATCAGGCGGTCAACGGCCTGGTCGAAGGAACCTTCATCCCCGCCATCGAAAACCCCGAGGTCAAGGCGTTGTTCGAACAGGCATTGGTCATCTTCAAGGCGCATGAGGGACATGCCGGCAAGATGGTCGAAGCGATCGGGGATTAGTCGGTGATACGCGTATCGATAGTACGGACGGGAGCCGCGGCGGTGTTGGCCGCCGCGGTTCTCATCATGGCGGCCGTGCTGCCGGCGACGGCACCGAGCGAACACGTGGTCGAGATCCGCGGCCTCGAATTCCACCCCGATAGGCTGGAAGCGGCGGCCGGCGACACGATTATCTGGATCAATCGCGATTTCGTGCCGCACACCGTTACCGCGGATGACGAAACCTGGGACTCCGGTGAGATCGCCACCGGCGCCGAGTGGCGGATGACGGTTGGGGAAAATACCAGCGGACCCTATTACTGCCGCTTTCACCCGATGATGACGGCGCGGTTCGCCCTCAGGACGAAATGACACGGCGCGGGAAACGGCGGACCCGCGCGCCCGCCGGATCTCGGCGTCCGTGACGCTTGAAATCGGTTGCGATTGGCATTAGGGAATAGGCCATGACCATATGGATCGACATCGGCCGTTGCCCGCGACGCCGTCCCGACAGGACGGCGGGCTTGCCTATGTGATCGCTCTTTTCTACGACAACTAGGTCTCAAGCATCGCCGGAGGTTCGGACCCGGCGATTTTTTTTGCGCGACCCAACCTCCGGCGCGACGCCAGGGAGGGTCCCATGACAGCATCAGACGACATCAGCATCCGGCCGATCGCGCTCGCCGACCGTCCGCGCTGGGCGGCCCTTCTAATGGCTCACGGCCGGACCTACGGCCTCGACCTGGGCACGGCGACCATCGAGACGACGTGGGCGTGGATCGCCGACCGCCGGGCTTCGCTGAAAGCGCTGGTCGCCGTTGACAGTGCCGGCGAAATCGTCGGTATCGTCCACTACCAGCTAATGTACCGCTCGCTCGCCGGATCGATGTCGTGTTACCTCAGCGATCTCTATGTCGCCCCGTCGTCCCGCGGCCGCGGCATCGGCGGGCGGCTGGTCGCGGCGGTGCTCGAAGTTGCCGGCGCGCATGGCTGTCGCAACGTGCGCTGGCTCGGCCATGAATCCAACCAAGCGGCGCGGCGGCTCTACGACCGTTTCGCCGCGCGCACCGATTTCGTCCTCTACGAGGTGCCGGTCGGGGACGCTTCCGGCGCGACGTACGCACTCGCCTCGGCGCAGGGCCGCGCCGAGCCATAGCCGCATCCGGGCGGGCGTGATCATGCCGGCACGGCACGCGATCACCTCGCCGACATGGCGCCCTTTTTGCTTGGCCGCCGGCTACGCGGCGGCATCGGCCGGGTCCACCGCGCTCATGCGAGATCGACGGTAATGCGTTGGCGGTCGCGGTCGCGGCGGGAAGGAAAGGCCCGCTCGGCGACATAGGTGAACTCGCCGCGATGAACGGCAGCGATGGTGCCGGCGAACAGGAGATGGGTCCGCCGCATGATGGTGTCGATCGCCAAGCGGTCGTCTTCGCTATGATATTCGACATAGAGGACCTTGACCCGCGGTAGCCACGCCTCCAGCGAGCGCAGGATCGGCACCTCGCAGCCCTCGGTGTCGATCTTCAAGATGTCGATGGTGTCGATATCGTTTTCGCCCATCCAGTCGCTGGCGCGGCGGAGGTTGATGGTCTCCGAATGCCGCGTATTGAGGACGCTGTCGCCAACCGATGCGGTGACGCTGTCGACCGCACCCGAATAGAGCCGCGCCGTTCTGTCCTCGGAATAAAGGCCGATGTTGAATGCATCGACGTTCGGCAATTGCCGCGCATTCCGGGCCAGCAGTTCGAACGCCTCGCCGCCCGGTTCGAGGGCGACGACCCTGGCCTTCGGGTATCTCAAGCCGAAATAAAGCGCTGCGCTGCCGATATTCGCGCCCACGTCGACGACGGTCCGAATCTTGGTCAGGAAGTCGACCGGCGGGTAGGTTTCGCCGCTGACGATACCGCGAGCGATCGAACGCGAGGCCGGGTTGTCGAAACAATGGAGCTCGATCTTCTTGGCGCCGGATTCGAGGGGGATGGTCGTGGTCTTGGATTTTGCATTCATCGGCGAACCTCGCTACCGAGCACCGCCACCCGCGGCTTTTCACGTCAGTCGAAATCCTCGGACAGCGCAGCCCGAACGTTATCGGGCATGACCGCCATGTGGGCATAATTCGGATGCTTTATGCCGACGATTACCTGGGTTGCCGGTTCGGTGAAACGGGCGACCTGTTCGCCGGTGAAGGGGAAATGGACGAATTGCACCGACGACGCCTTGCCGTCGGCGGTCGTGCGGTCGACGTCGGCCTCGGGCCGGGCGGCGATGGTGTCGTCGCCGAGGGCGATGAAGATCGTATCCTCGACGCCGCCGAGACGGGCCAGGATCGAACGCCGCAGGGTCTCGTCGGGGATCTCGAACATGATGGTGGCGACCAACTCGCGCCCCTTGGGGATCAATGGGTTGTAGGCCCGCAACTCGTCTTCGACCTGCTCCGCGCCGCCGCGTTCGATGTACAGCATCTCGTGGATCTGATGCCACATCGTTTCGTAGTTCTCGAAATAGAAACTGGCATAGGGCCCGACATCCATGCGGCGGTCCTTCTTGATCGCCGCCACCCGTGTCCGCCGCTGCCTGCGTTCGCGGGCGTAGTCCTCGACCGCCATGATGTCGTCTCGCGTGATCTCGGTTTTCGCCGCCATCATATTCTTCCGTAACCCTCGACCGTGCCGGTCCGCGCTTCGCAGCAGCCGACGGACTTGGTTCTAGACCTCGATCCCATAGGCCTTGGCGAAGAGCTCGATCGGATGCGGCGCATGATCCGGCACCGCGCCCTCGCCGTCGAGCCGTTCCATCCCCTGCAGGACGTGAGCCCCGGCCAGCGGGCACTCCGAGACGACATAGGTCTTGTCCGCCTTGCGCGCGTCACGGGCGACCGGCTTGCCGATCTTGAGCGCGGTCTCGAAGTTGCCCTTCATGATGCCCCACGAGCCGCCATGGCCGGAGCAGCGTTCGATGACCTGGAGGTCGGGGTCGGGCAGAAGGCGCAGCATCTCGGCCGCCTTTTGGCCCATGTTCTGGGCTCGCGCGTGGCAGGCGATGTGCAGGGTGACGCCGCCGTCGAGCGGCTTCAGACCCTCTGCCAGGCCCGCCTTCTTCGCGATATCGACGACGTACTGGCTGACATCGTAGGTGTGCTCGGACAATTTCTTGATGTCGTCATCGTCGGGGACGATCAGCGGCCACTCGAATTTCAGCATCAGGGCGCATGACGGCACGAGCGCCACGACGTCGTAGCCGCGGTCGATCCAGCCGGACATCTCCGCCGCTATTGCCTTGGCGTTGGCCGCGACCTTGTCGAGCTGGCCTTTTTCGAGTTGCGGCATGCCGCAGCAGCGCGGGTAGACGACTTCGGTCTCGACCCCGTTGCGGGCCAAGACCGCTCGCGTCGCCATCCCGATCGAGGGATTGTTGTAATTGACGAAACAGGTCGCGTAGAGCACCGCCTTGCGGCCATGGGCCGGCGCTTCGGTTTTGATGTCGAGCCGGGAGTCGCGCGCCTGCATGGCGAAGGTCTTGCTGTGGAACGGCGGCAAATGGGCCTGCCGATCGACCTTGGCGACCGCCTCGAGCGCGCCGCGCGTCGTCTTGTTGCCGGTGTCCGAGGCCCAGTTGGCGAGCCCCGCGGCATGGCGCGCGAGTTTGCCGTTGCGGTCGGTTTGTATGAGCTGGTTCTCCGCCCACGGGACCTGGCCGTTGCGTGCTTCGACGGCACGGTAGCGCAACATCAGGTGGGGGAAGTCGAGGTCGAACTCGTGGGGCGGCACGTAGGGGCACTTGGTCATGAAGCACATGTCGCACAGCGTGCACGCATCTACGACGGGCTTGAAGTCGGCGCTGGCGACGGCGTCGACTTCCTCGGTCGCCGATTCGTCGATCAGGTCGAACAGGCGCGGGAACGAATCGCACAGATTGAAACAGCGCCGGCAGCCGTGGCAGATGTCGAAGACCCGGCGCATCTCGGCGTCGAGCTTTTCCGCATCATAGAAATCCGGGTCGTTCCAATCGATGGGATGGCGGATTGGTGCCTCGAGGCTGCCCTCGCTCATGTCCCCTCCGGATCGCCGACATATAGTGCTCTAACGTCGCCCGGGGATCCGCGGCCGGATCCCCTGACGCCATCGGTCATGCGGTTTCGAGTGCCGTTAGTCGAGGTCGTTCAACGCCTTGGTAAAGCGTCCGGCGTGGGATTTCTCGGCCTTGGCCAGGGTCTCGAACCAGTCCGCGATTTCGTCGAAACCTTCGTCACGGGCGGTCCGCGCCATACCCGGATACATGTCGGTGTATTCATGGGTTTCGCCAACGATCGCCGCCTTCAGGTTGAGGTCGGTACCGCCGATCGGCTCTCCGGTGGCCGGGTCGCCGACCGCCTCGAGATATTCCAAGTGGCCATGCGCGTGGCCGGTTTCGCCTTCGGCGGTCGACCGGAACACGGCGGCAACGTCGTTGTATCCCTCGATGTCGGCTTTCTGGGCAAAATAGAGATAACGGCGGTTGGCCATCGATTCGCCGGCGAATGCCGCCTTGAGGTTTTCTTCGGTCTTGGACCCGCTAAGGTCAGCCATGATCTCCTCCTCGATAATCAGGTTGTCGCGATGCAGTGGGCCGTCGTTGCGGCGGCTCGACCCTAATATGACCGTGCGCGCGCGCGCTGTCAATAGATTAGAATTGTTCTAAACTATTGAAGGCTCGATAGAACTGACTTTGATCGGTTAGGCGTCGCGCAAGCGGATAATGATATCGACGCGATCGATTTCGGCGCCATCCGGCGCATCGGGCAAGGAGTTGATGCGTAGCGCATCGGCAGGAATATCCCACAGCGCCCCATTGCTCTGATTGAGGAAATGATGATGATCGCTGGTATTGGTATCGAAATAGGATCGGCCAGGCTCGACCACCACTTCCCGCAACAGGCCCGCGGTGCAAAACTGGTGCAGGGTGTTGTAGACCGTCGCCAACGACACGCGCACCTTCGAGCGCATCGCCTCATCATGAAGTTGCTCCGCGGTAACGTGCCGGTCGCCACCGTCGTACAACAGCCGGGCCAGGGCGAGGCGCTGTCGGGTCGGCCGCAGGCCGGCTTCGCGCAGCCGGTTGACGGAATCGGTATAGGGCCGTTTGCTGCTCATCACTTGCAATATAGGGACGGCTGCTGCGATGGAAAAGCATGAACTCAATGGGCTCGGCATTTTTTTTGAATGCCTAAAATTGTTGAATACACGTTGCGGATGCATGACGGGGAGCGTGCAAAATCGATGACAGGGGTGGCTGATCGCTATGGTTTGCGTGGCCGCCGCTTGTGCTATAGTCCGCGCGTGGACGACAGCAAGGCCGTGCCGGCCACATTTCTCTGATTGGCGGATCGGCACGGCGCAGGCATTTTGCGGGGTCTGGTTTGGCGAAACGGAAACACAGCTTTAGCTATGACGATCTGATCGCTTGCGCGCACGGCAAGCTGTTCGGGCCGGGCAATGCGCAGCTGCCTTTGCCGCCGATGTTGATGTTCGATCGCATCACCAAGATCGTCGACAAAGGCGGCCAGCACGACAAGGGCGAAGTCGTTGCCGAAATGGACATCAAGGATGACCTCTGGTTCTTCCGTTGTCATTTCGAAGGTGATCCCGTCATGCCGGGATGCCTCGGTCTCGATGCGCTGTGGCAACTCGTCGGTTTCTTTCTCGGCTGGCTCGGAGCGCCGGGCAAGGGCCGGGCGTTGGGTGTCGGTCACGTGAAATTCACCGGCATGGTGGAACCCGGGGCCAAACTCATCAGCTATCACCTCAACCTCAAGCGCGTCGTCATGCGCCGTTTGGTCATGGGCATCGCCGATGGCATCATGACCGTGGATGGCAAGCCGATCTATGAGGCCAACGACCTTAAAGTCGGCTTGTTCTCGTCCAATACGGCATAGGGGCCCGAGGCATGCGGCGAGTCGTCGTGACCGGCTTGGGAATCGTCTCGAGCCTCGGCAACAACAAGAATGAGGTTGTCGAGTCGCTCAAAGCGGGCCGGTCGGGCATCGAATTCTGCGAGACCTACAAAGAACTTGGGTTCCGCAGCCACGTCCATGGCTCGATCGACGTCGATCTCGAGGCCGCCGTCGACCGCAAGCTGCGACGGTTCATGGGCGACGGCGCAGCCTACAACTATATCGCGATGGAAGAGGCGATCGCCGATGCGGGCCTCGAACAGGACGACATCTCCAACGAGCGCACCGGGCTGGTCATGGGCTCCGGGGGGCCGTCGACATCGAACCAGGTGGCGGCCGCGGACATCACCCGCGAGAAAGGTCCGCGGCGGGTCGGGCCCTATATGGTGCCGCGGACAATGTGCTCGACCAACTCGGCCAATTTGTCGACCGCTTATCATATCAAGGGGCTGAGCTATTCGATCTCGTCGGCATGTTCGACCTCGGCGCATTGCATCGGCAACGGCGCAGAGTTGATCCAACTCGGCAAACAGGACATCGTTTTCGCCGGCGGGGGAGAGGAATTGCACTGGACCCTGACCGTGCTCTTCGACGCGATGGGAGCGTTGTCGAGCAAGTACAACGACACCCCGGACCGCGCGTCACGCGCGTATGATCGCGACCGTGACGGCTTCGTCATTTCGGGCGGCGGCGGTGCCGTCGTGCTGGAGGAGCTGGAGCATGCCCGCGCCCGCGGCGCCAAGATCTATGGCGAGCTGGTCGGCTACGGCGCCACCTCCGACGGCGTCGACATGGTCGCGCCGTCGGGCGAGGGTGCGGTGCGGTGCATGCGGATGGCGGTGCAGGGCATCGGCAATACACCGGTCGGCTATATCAATGCCCACGGTACGTCGACCCCGGTCGGCGATATCGTCGAACTCGACGCGGTCCGCGAAGTTTTCGGCGACAACGTCCCGCGAATCTCGTCGACCAAGTCGCTGGCCGGCCATTCCCAGGGCGCGACCGGTGTCCATGAGGCGATCTACTCGCTGCTGATGATGGAGCGCGGTTTCGTTGCCGCGTCCGCCAACATCGAGAACCTGGATCCGGCGGCCGAGGGCATGCCGATCGTGCGCGAGGTCGAAGACAATGTCGATCTCAACTGCGTGATGACCAACTCGTTCGGATTCGGCGGGACAAACGCTTCGCTGGTGTTCAAGAAATTTGATGCCTGAGGAATCTTTGATGAGCAATGTCCAGGGCCTGATGGCCGGAAAGCGTGGCGTCGTGATGGGCGTCGCCAATGACCGGTCGATCGCCTGGGGCATCGCCAGTGCGCTCAGCGAGGCCGGCGCCACCCTGGCCTTTACCTACCAGGACGACGCCTTCGTCAAGCGGGTTCGCCCGCTCGCCGAATCGGTGGGCGCCGAAATCGTCGTCAAGTGCGACGTCGAGAAGGACGACGAGATCCAGGGCGCGGTCGATGCCGTGGCCGCGCAGTGGGGCCAGCTCGATTTCATCGTCCACGCGATCGCCTATTCCGATAAGGCCGGGCTCAAGGGTGCCTACCTCGACACGACCAAGGCCAATTTCACCCGTACCTTGCAGATCTCCTGCTATTCCTTTACCGCCGTCGCCCGCGCCGCGCGCTCGGTCATGGACAGCGGGGGCAGTCTCATCACCTTGACCTATCTCGGCGCCGAACGGGTCACCCCGAACTACAACGTGATGGGGGTGGCCAAGGCGGCGCTCGAATCCAGCGTACGCTACCTCGCCAACGACCTCGGACCGCAGGGGATCCGAGTCAACGCGATCTCTGCCGGGCCGGTGCGCACGCTCGCCGGATCGGCGATCGCCGATGCCCGCTTCGTCTATCGCTGGACCGCCGACCAATCCCCGATGGAACGCAACGCCACCCTCGAGGACATCGGCGCCGCGGGCCTCTATTTGGCCTCCGATCTGTCGCGCGGCGTTACCGGTGAGGTCCACCATGTCGATTGCGGCTTCCATGCCATCGCCATCCCTTCGCCCGACCGCATCAACGCGCGGAAATCAGAGGCATAGGAAGCCGGGGCAAGGGCCGCCGTTCGTTGACGCGACGCCGTTCATTCCCGCGATCCGTCGAGATCACCCTGCGCCGCCGATGCGGTCCGGGTGGTCGCTGACGATGGCGTCGACGCCGATGGCATAGAGGGCCGTCGCCCGCGCGGCCTGGTTTACCGTATAGGTCACGACGGCCAGGCCCGCGGCCCGGATCCGGTTGACATCATCGGGCCGCGCGCGCTCCGCATTGCAGGCGATGGCCATGCAATCAAGCCTCTGCGCGGTAGGGAGCGATTCACCGCCCGGCGACCCCGCCGCCAGCATGCGGGGCAGTTGCGGCAGCAAGCGCCGGGCCCAGGAAATCACCTCGACGTCGAAGCTCGAGAGCAATATTGGCATTGTGTCCCGCGCGCCGCTGGCAGCGATCGCCCGCGCCACCGCAGCGACCGCCGCGCGGCGATCGCGGCCCGGCCCCCGGCGGTCGGCCTTGACTTCTATATCGGCGCCGAGACCAAGCGCCATGCAGTGGGCCAGCACGGCCTCGAGGGATGGTGGGGATTCGCCGGCGAAGCCGTGGCCAAACCACGACCCGGCATCGAGTCGCGCCAGGTCGGCAGCCGTCTTGTCGGCGACCGCGCCCTTGCCGTCGGTGGTGCGGTCGACGGTCGCGTCGTGCATCAATACGGCTGTGCCATCGGCCGCGATGCGGGCATCGAACTCGACCCAGGTGCAGCCCAGGTCCCGCGCTCGGCGCAGTCCGGCGAGTGTGTTCTCGGGCGCCGTTCCGGCGCAGCCCCGATGGCCGATCACGCGCGGAAGAGCGATCATGGATGCAATCAAGACGGCGGAAGGGACCGGGGCGGCTGAAAGCCGCCCCACCTTGTCACGCTACTCGTTGGCGGCCTTGGCGGGCCGCTTCGGCTTGACCTTGTCGCTGATGTCCTCGCCGGTCTCCTGGTCGACGACACGCATGCTGAGGCGGACCTTGCCGCGGTCGTCGAGGTCGAGGACCTTGACCTTGACCTCGGCCCCTTCCTGGACGATGTCGGTGACCTTGCTGACACGGTAATCGGCCAATTCGCTGATGTGAACGAGGCCGTCCTTGGCGCCGAGGAAATTCACGAAGGCGCCGAAATCGACGATCTTGACGACCTTGCCGGTGTAGATGACGCCGATTTCCGGTTCGGCCGTGATCTCGCGAATACGCTCGATCGCGGCACGGCTCGCGTTCTCGTCGACCGCCGCCACCTTGACCGTGCCATCGTCCTCGATATCGATCTTGGCGCCGGTTTCGGCGACGATTTCGCGGATCATCTTGCCGCCCGGTCCGATGACCTCGCGGATCTTGTCGATCGGGATGTTGATGGTGGTGATCCGCGGCGCGTGGTCGCTGACTCCCTCGCGCGCCCTGGTCAGCGCCTTGGCCATCTCGGCGAGGATATGGAGCCGCCCGTCTTTCGCCTGGTTGAGTGCGACACCCATGATTTCCTCGGTGATCCCGGTAATCTTGATGTCCATCTGCAGCGAAGTTACGCCGTTCTCGGTACCGGCGACCTTGAAGTCCATGTCGCCGAGATGATCCTCGTCGCCGAGGATGTCCGACAGCACGGCGAAGTCGTTTTCCTCCTTGATCAGCCCCATGGCGATGCCGGCGATTGGCCGCGGCAGCGGCACGCCTGCGTCCATCAACGCGAGCGAGGTTCCGCACACCGTGGCCATCGAAGACGAGCCATTGGATTCGGTGATCTCGGACACCACGCGAACGGTATAGGGGAAGTCTTCCTTCGACGGCATCACCGGCCGCACCGCCCGCCACGCCAGCTTGCCGTGGCCGATTTCGCGGCGACCCGGGGAGCGCAGGAAGCTTGCTTCACCGACCGAATAGGGCGGGAAGTTGTAGTGCAGCATGAAATGCTCCCGATATTCCCCCTCGAGCGCGTCGATGATCTGCTCGTCCTGGCCGGTGCCAAGGGTGGCGGTAACGACGGCCTGAGTTTCGCCGCGGGTGAACAGCGCGCTGCCATGGGCACGGGGCAGGATGCCGACCTCGCTGACAATCGGTCGCACGGTGCTCGTATCGCGGCCGTCGATGCGGTGGCGGGTGTCGAGGATATTGCCGCGCACAATCGATTTTTCGAGCCGCTTGAACTGGCCCGAGACGAGGGATTCGTCGAAGCCGTCCTCGGTCAGTGCACTCACCGCCTCGGCCTTGACGGCGGCGACCTTTTCCTGGCGATCCAGCTTGACGGTCTCGCCATAGGCCTCGCGCAGCGGCGCCTCGGCGATTTCCTTGAGGCGCGCCGCCACGGTCTCCGTATCGGGAGCCGCTTCTGGAACCTGCCACGGTTCCTTGGCCGCCATTTCAGCCAGCTCGACGATTGCCTGGATTACCGGCTGCATCTGCTGATGGCCGAACTTGACCGCGCCCAGCATGATTTCCTCGGACAATTCGTGGGCCTCGGATTCAACCATCAGAACGCCGCCTTCGGTTCCGGCGATGATCAAGTCGAGCGCCGATTGCGCGAGTTCGTCCTGCGCCGGGTTGAGGACGTATTCATCGTCGATATAGCCGACCCGCGCACCGCCGATCGGGCCCATGAAGGGGATACCCGAAAGCGTCAACGCCGCCGAGGCGCCGACCATGGCGACGATATCGGGGTCGTTGACCAGGTCATGGCTCATGGTGGTGCAAATGACCTGGGTCTCGTTGCGGAAATTCGGGTGGAAGAGCGGCCGAATCGGACGGTCGATGAGTCGCGAGGTCAGCGTCTCCTTCTCGGTCGGGCGCCCTTCGCGCTTGAAGAAGCCGCCGGGGATCTTGCCGGCGGCGAATGTCTTTTCCTGGTAGTTGACGGTCAGGGGAAAGAAGTCGATCCCCTCCCGCGCTGTTCTTTGGGCGACCGCCGTGCACAGCACGGTCGTCTCGCCCAGGGTGGCGACGACGGCGCCGTCGGCCTGGCGAGCGATCTTTCCGGTCTCGAGGACCAGCTTGCGCCCGCCCCAATCCAATTCCTTACGATGAATGGTAAACATATTTGCTTCCTTCCTTCGCCGCGGCCCCCCATGGGCCGTGGCCTTGCGCGACGTCTACGGTCATTGTCGGTGCGGCGGCGGGCGGACACCATTGCCCGTCCGGACGTCGCAGGGCCGTCCGCACCGATTCACAGATTTCATTCCGCAGGAGCACCCGCCTCGGCCAGCACGGTATCGCCGGGCTCATCGACCGCGGGCACTTAGCGCCGGATTCCAAGCCGCTGGATCAAGGTCTGGTAACGCTCCTGATTGCTTTTCTTGACGTAGTCCAGTAGGCGGCGGCGCTTGCCGACCATGATCAAGAGACCACGACGTGAGTGATGGTCCTTCTTGTGGTCGCCAAGATGACTGGTGAGATTGCGGATTCTCTCGCTCAGGATTGCGACTTGAACTTCCGGCGAACCGGTATCGCCCTCCTTGCCTCCGAACTCGGTGATGAGTTCGCGCTTCCGCTCGGCGGTAATCGACATCGTGTAACTCCATGTCTATGGGTTCAACACCCGTACCGGTCGGATCTGCCTACCGTCGAGCCGCGTCAAAGCCACCAGCTTGCCGTCGCGCAGCGCGCAAATCGTCGCACCGTCGTCCAGGTTACCGATGAGGTCGCGGTCGGCGGTTCGAACCACCGGCACGGCTTGCCCGCGTCTGATACGGGCCACCTCGCTCTCGGTCACGGCCAGCGCCGGGATGTCGTCCAGCGCGGTCTCAACCGCGAGCAAATGCTCCAAGAGGCGCGCACTATGCCCAACTTCACCTTCACATTCCAGCGGAATCGCTAGGCTTTCGTCGAACGGCCCGACCGACAGCCGGCGCAACGCCGTGACATGTCCAACCGTGCCGACCGCGACCGCGAGGTCACGCGCCAAGCCGCGCATATAAGCACCCTTGCCGCAGGTGACAAGAAATATCGCGTGGTCCGCATCGGAAGTTTCCGCCAGCTCGATACTGTCGATCATCACCGGGCGTGACGCCAAGTCCGGCACCAGGTCGGCGCGAGCCAGATCGTAGGCGCGCTCGCCATCGACCTTTATCGCCGAATAGGCCGGCGGCACCTGTTCGATGAGTCCGGTGAATTGCGGCAATGCGGCCACGATCTCGGCCGCCGTCGGCCGTTCCGGCGAGGTGGCGGTGACTTCCCCCTCACGGTCGTCGGTGGTGCGCGCCTCACCCCACCGCACCGTGAACCGGTAGGTTTTCGCCGCATCGACCACATAGGGAAGCGTCTTCGTCGCTTCACCGAAGGCGAGCGGCAAGACACCGGTGCCGATCGGGTCGAGGGTGCCGGCGTGGCCGACCTTGGCGGCCGAGGTTTGGCGCCTGACCCGATTGACGACCGCCGTCGAAGTCAGGCCGCACGGTTTGTCGATAACCAGCCAGCCGTCGATCTTGTCGCCTTTACGCCTACGCGCCATCGTCTTCTTCCACGCCAATCAGGTCGCGGGCGATTTCCGGCCGGCGCAGCAAATCGTCGATCCGCGCCGCGGCGTCGAACGATGCGTCGCCTTGAAACGTCAATGCCGGCACATTGCGGAGGGTGATCTCGCGGGCCACCTCGCGCCGCAAAAAAGACGCCGCCCGGCCCAATGCGGTCACCATCTGGTCCATCTCGTCGCCGCCGAGCGGAACCACCATAACGGTCGCATTGCGCAGATCGGGGCTGACCCGAACTTCGGTCACGGTGATCGCGACGCCGGTCAGATCCGGGTCGCGGATGATCCCGCGGCCGATAATCTGCGCCAGGACGTGGCGCAGCTCCTCGCCGACACGCAATTGACGCTGGCTCGGCGCCGATGCCCGCCCTTTTCCCATAATGGCCTCGTTTCTTGTCTCGGGTGGCGCGGGAATATTCGCACGTCGACGGTGCGAACTCGGCATCGCGATCCACGCTGTCGGCGCGTTACAATTCGCGCGCGACCTCCTCGACCTCGTAGCACTCGATGATGTCGCCTTCCTTGATGTCCTGGTAGTTTTCCAAGGCAAGGCCGCACTCGAAACCTTCCTTGACCTCGCGCACGTCATCCTTGAACCGCTTCAGCGTCGACAGTCCGCCTTCGTGGATGACGACATCGTCGCGCAGCAGGCGGACCCGGGCGCCGCGTTTTACGGTGCCGTTGGTCACCATGCAGCCGGCCACCCGCCCGACCTTGCTGATCTTGAAGACTTCGCGGATTTCGGCGTTGCCAAGCGTCTTTTCCCGCCTGCTCGGCGCCAGCATGCCGGTGAGCACACCCTTGATGTCATCGATGATGTCGTAAATGACCGAATAGTAGCGGACGTCCAGATTGTCGCGCCGGGCGACTTCACGAGCCTGCGGATTGGCGCGCACGTTGAACCCGATCACCAGACCGTTCGATGCCTTGGCCAGCGACACGTCGGATTCGTTGATCCCGCCGACCCCCGCATGCAGGACGCGGACATTGAGTTCCTCGTTGTCGGCGACCAGTCGCTCGAGCGAGCCGACAATGGCCTCGACCGAACCCTGGACGTCGCCCTTGACGACGACGGCGAGCTCCTTGGCGGCGCCGTTTTGAATTTGGGAGAACATCTGTTCGACGGAACTGACGGCGCCCGCGCCCTGGTTCAGATTCTTGGTCTGACGTTGGCGGAACTCGGAAATCTCACGCGCCCGGCCCTCGCTGTCGACGACGGCGAAATCGTCGCCGGCCGAGGGCGTCGCGTTCAACCCCAGAACCTCGACCGGCATCGCCGGGCCGGCTTCTTCGACGTGATCGCCATGGTCGTTGATCAGCGCCCGGACGCGGCCCCATTCGCCGCCGGCGATGAAGATGTCGCCGACGCGCAGCTTGCCGCGTTCGATCAGCACGGTGGCCACCGGACCGCGGCCCTGTTCCAGCTTGGCTTCGATGATTACGCCCTGCGCCGGACGATCCGAGTTGGCCCTGAGTTCGAGGATCTCGGCCTGCAGCAGGATCAGTTCCTCGAGCTTGTCCAAATTCATTTTCTCGGTCGCCGAAACCTCGACGTCGATGACCTCGCCGCCCATTTGCTCGACGACGATCTCATGCTGCAGCAACTCCTGGCGTACGCGGTTGGCGTCGGCCTCGGGCTTGTCCATCTTGTTGATGGCGACGATCATCGGCACCTCGGCCGCGCGGGCGTGATTGATCGCCTCCACGGTTTGCGGCTGGATACCGTCATCCGCGGCCACGACCAGGACGACGATATCGGTCACCTTCGCGCCACGCGATCGCATCGCGGTAAAAGCCTCGTGACCCGGCGTGTCGAGGAAGGTGATCCTGCTGCCGCTCTTCAGCGTCACCTGATAGGCGCCGATGTGCTGCGTGATCCCGCCGGCCTCGCGTCCCGCCACGTCGGTCTCGCGAAGCGCATCGAGCAACGACGTCTTGCCGTGGTCGACATGTCCCATGACGGTCACGACCGGCGCCCGCGGCTCCATCGACAATTCGTCGTCGGGCGCACCGTCGAGGCCGATCTCGACGTCCGCTTCGGAGACGCGCTTGACGTTGTGACCGAACTCGGTCGCCACGAGCTCCGCGGTGTCGGCGTCGATGTTCTGGGTGATCGTCACCATGACACCCATTTTCATCAGCGTCTTGACGACTTCGGCGCCGCGCTCGGCCATCCGGCCGGCCAATTCCTGGACCGTGATCGTTTCCGGGATGATCACCTCGCGAACAATTTTCAGCGGCGCCAAGCCGGCTTCCTCCATCGCGCGTTTGCGTTCGCGCTCCTGTTTGCGCCGGAACGCCGCATCGCTGCGTTGGCGGGCGCCGTCTTCCTGGCTCAAGGCCTGGCTGATGGTGAGTTTGCCGTCGCGCCGACGCGGTTCGTTGCGCCGCGCGGCCGGTGCCTGCCGGCGCTGATCGGCGCGCCGGGCACGGGATTTGCGCTCGTCTTCCTCGGCAACCGCGGTTTCCGCTTCGCCGCGTGCGGCCGCGGCCGCTTCGGCCTTGGCGGCGAGCCGCGAGGCCTCGGTCTTGCGCCGCTCCTCCTCGGCCCGTCGCCGCTCCTCCTCCTCGCGACGCTGCTGCGCCTCTTCCTCTTCGCGTTTGCGCTCTTCCTCTTCGTTGCGCAGTTGGTCGCCTTCGGCGCGCTCAATCTCGCGCGCCGCCTCGAGGTCGTGCTGTACCCGCTCGGGCTCGCCATCCTGCCCGACGCTTTGCAGCGCCCGCGCCCGCGCCTCGCGCTCCTTTTCGGTCAAGGTTCGCGCCGGGGCCTTGATCTCCGCCCTTTCGGCGGCCGATTCGGCCTGTTGTTCGACCTCGGACACCCGTCGCATCTTGCCGCCTTCGTCGCGTTGGAAGGTCCTCTTCTTGAGCACCTCGACCTCGACGGTCTTGCGGCGGCCGTGCGGGAACTTCTGTTCCACCTGGGTCCGTTCTTCGCGTTTCTTGAGCGAAAGCTTGCCCGGCTTGGACAGTGTCAGCGGCTTCTTGCCGTCTCTCTCTGTTACTTTTGTCATCTTCTACTGTCCGATCTTTCGCTCATTTAATCTTTGGTCCGCACACGGAATCCAGCCAGACGCCGCCCGTCGAACAGCAGCCGCTCGGCCAAGCGACCGGCCGAGACGACCGCGTGAGCAGATTCGTCGCGCCCAAATACCGACCCCAGTTCGTCGCGCGTCAAGACCTCCAGAACCGGTACCGACGGCGCCAGCCTGGCAACCTTTTCGCGTCCGCCGGCGGCCGCATCCGTCGCCGCCAAAATCACATGGCCGCGGCCATTGCGCAACCACTCGCGAGCCTTCTCGAAGCCGGCCACGGCCTGCCCGGCGCGCCGGGCCAATCCGAGCGTTTCGATGCAGCGCCGCGCCAGCAAGGTTTCGATGCTGTCGGCCAATCCATCGGGCACCGTAACCCGTGCCCGCGCCGCCTTGGAAAAGACGTGGTCGGTCGCAGCGGTGACTATATCGCGGGACGAGGTGATCCACAAACCGCGGCCGGGTAGCCGTTCGGCGAGATCGGGGACAAGTTCGTTACCGGGGCCGGCGACGAGACGGATGAGCCGTCCCTTCGGCAGGACGCTGCGGGTTGCCACACAACGCCGCTCGGCTTCGCCCGGCACGTCGGCCGTGCCGGTTTCCGTAACCGCAATATCAATCGCCGGTATCGCCATGATCCGCGGCCCTATGCCTCTTCCTCCTCGGCTGGGGCCTCCGCGTCGGTTGCCACCTCCTCGGCCGCAACCTCGTCATCGTCCTCGAACCAATGCGCGCGCGCGGCCATGATGATCTTGTTGGCGTCCTCCGTGGTCACCGTGTCGACGGGCAGGACTTCAATCAATTCATCGCTCGCCAGGTCGCCGAGATCATCGAGAGTCTTGATGCCGGCATCTCCCAGCGCGACCAGCATCGCCGGCGTCAATCCTTCGCTGGCGGCCAACTCGTCGCTGACACCGAGTTCCTGTCGGCGGCTCTCGAAAATGGCATTCTGCTCGTCGAGATAGCGCCGCGCGCGATCACGCAGCTCCGACGCAACGTCCTCGTCGAAGCCCTCGATATTGGACATTTCCTCGACCGGGACATAGGCAACTTCCTCGACCGAGGTGAAGCCTTCGGTGACCAGCAAGTGAGCGATCACGTCATCGATGTCGAGCGCGTCGATAAAGAGTTGCGAACGGACGCGGAATTCTTCCTGTCGCCGCTCCGATTCCTCGGCCTCGGTCATGATGTCGATGTCCCAGCCCGAAAGCTGAGAAGCGAGGCGGACGTTTTGCCCCTTGCGGCCGATCGCCAGACTGAGCTGATCGTCGGGGACGACGACTTCGATTCGATTGGCCTCCTCGTCGAGCACGACCTTGACCACTTCCGCCGGGGCCAGCGCATTGACCACGAACGTCGCCGGGTCGTTCGACCACGGAATGATATCGATCTTTTCGCCCTGCAATTCGCCGACCACGGCCTGGACGCGGCTGCCCCGCATGCCGACGCAGGCGCCGACGGGATCGATGCTGCCGTCGTTGGAGATAACCGCGATCTTGGCGCGGCTGCCGGCGTCGCGGGCGACCGCCCGGATTTCGATGATGCTGTCGTAGATTTCGGGCACCTCGAGGGCAAACAGCTTGGACATGAACTCGGGGTGGGTCCGCGACAGAAAAATCTGCGGCCCGCGTTGCTCCCGCCGGACATCGAAGATGTAGGCGCGTACGCGATCGCCGTTGCGCAGCATTTCCCGTGGGATGACCTCTTCCCGGCGGAGCACCGCCTCGCCGCGGCCGAGGTCGACCATGACGTTGCCGAATTCGACCCGCTTGACGACGCCGGTTACGATCTCGCTGACGCGGTCCTTGTATTCGGCGTACTGCCGCTCGCGCTCGGCCTCTCGGACCTTTTGCACGATCACCTGCTTGGCGGTCTGGGCGGCGATGCGGCCGAAATCGACGGGCGGCAAGGGGTCGATGATGAAATCGCCGATCTCTTTCCCGGCCTCGATGCCGGCAGCTTCCTCGGGCGTCAATTGCGTCGATTCGTTCTCGATCTCTTCCGCGACCTCGCGGTAGCGGAACAGGCTGATCTCACCGGTCTGCCGGTTTATGGTGGCGCGGATATCCAGCTCATGGCCGTATTTCGAGCGCGCCGCCTTTTGAATCGCCTGCTCCATCGCCTCCAGAACCTCATCGCGCTCGATGCTTTTCTCGCGGGCGACGGCGTCCGCGACCTGAAGGAGTTCCAATCTGGGAAGGGCTGTTGTCGCTTCCATAATCTATCCGTTCAATCTTTCTGTTGTTGCTGTGACTCGGCGAGCAATTCGTCGGTCAGGATCAATTTGGCACGGGCGATTCGATCGATCGGCAGATCAACCGTCCCATCCGCCAGTTCAACTCTCACGTTTCCCGCATCGAGGCCCATCAGTCGGCCTTGAAACCGGCGCCGGCCGGCGATTTGATCGACCAACTCGATCCGCGCCTGATGACCCGCGAAGGTTTCGTAATCCTGCGGCTTGACCAGCGGCCGGTCGATGCCGGGCGAACTCACCTCTAGCGTGTAGGAGCCGTGAATGAGATCATCGACGTCCAAGATCGCCGATACGTTGCGGCTGATCTCGGCGCAATCATCGACGGTCATCTGCCGTGCGTCGCTGCGTTCGGCCATAATCTGCAGCGTCCGGCGTTTGGTTCCTGTCAGCTGTACGCGGACGATTGCGTAACCCAACGCGGTGAGCGACGGGGCGATCAGGTCTGCGACGCGGTCGGCAAGCGCTGCTTCCGCCAAGTGGGTCTCCTATTACGGCTTTCCCAAACAAAAAGGCGGGCCCAGGGCCCACCCTTTGTTTTTCTTGGTCGATGACGATCGACCCTATGGGATTGCCGGTGAATATACGCATTTCAAGCGTTTCTTCAAGGTCTATCGCACCGGCTGGCGGGGTTCCCGGCGGGCGGTGAGGTAAATCGTCCGGCGCCCCTGCTCGATGGCCTTGCGCTCGTAGCGGGTCTCCAGCCAGCCGTCGGGCCGGTGCCGCCAATCGGCCGGCCCGCTAGCCGACCAGGTGAATTCCGGGTGGCGCCGCAGGTGGAGCAGGATGGCGCGAATATAGGCCATGTCGTCGCTTGCCAAACGGAGTTCTCCATCGTCGGCCAGAATACGGGCCAAAGCATCCAGGGTCTCGGCCGAGATCAGCCGGCGCTTGGCATGGCGGGCCTTGGGCCACGGATCGGGGAACAGGATGCAGGCGCGGGCGAATGAGGCCGTAGCCAGCATCGGCAACAGCCGCCGCGCATCGTCCGGCCAGATGCGAATATTGGTCACGCCGCGCTCCGATATGTGGTCGATGAGCCGGGCTACGCCGTTGATATAGGCTTCGCAACCGATGAAACCGACCGCGGGCAGGGCCTCGGCCCGCGCCACCAGATGCTCGCCGGCGCCGAACCCGATCTCGATCTCGAAATGGCGGCAGGAGGCTCCGAACAACGTCGCCGGATCGAGGTACGGCCGCGGCGGCAGGGTGATCGCCAATCGCGGCAATTCCCGATCAAGCAAGGCTTGGCGTTTCGGCCGCAGGCGGCGGCCGTGACGGCGGCCGTGAAAATCGTGATCGCGGGGTGGGCGGCGCTGATCGGACATCAGCGGTGGCGCGAACGCTCCTGCGACGTCGCGGCGATGGCTCTAGCGTTCGCCGAATTCAGAACGCAAATCATCGACGAGGTCGGTGCGCTCCCAGGAGAATCCGCCATCGGGCTCCGGCGTGCGACCGAAATGGCCGTATGCCGAGGTGCGGGCGTAGATCGGGCGGCTGAGTTTGAGGTGCTCGCGAATCCCCCGCGGCGAAAGGTCGACGGCATCACACAGCGTGCGGGCGAGCTTCGTCTCGTCGACCTCTCCGGTGTCATGGGTATCGAGATAGACCGACAGCGGCTTCGATACGCCAATGGCGTAGGATAGCTGGATCGTGCATTTCCGCGCCAGGCCTGCGGCGACGACGTTCTTGGCCAGGTACCGCGCGGCGTAGGCCGCCGAGCGGTCGACCTTGGTCGGGTCCTTGCCCGAAAAGGCGCCGCCGCCATGAGGGGCCGCGCCGCCGTAGGTGTCGACGATAATCTTGCGACCGGTCAGTCCGGCGTCACCGTCGGGACCGCCGATCACGAACCGGCCGGTTGGATTGACGTAGAACTCGTCCTCGGCGCACATCCAGCCGTCGGGAAGCACGTTCTCGACGTGAGGCCGCACGACTTGGCGCACCTGGTCCTGATCCAGATCCTCGGCGTGCTGGGTCGAAACGACGATCGAGGCCGCGGCGGCGGGCTTGCCGTTCTCATAGCGCAGCGTAACCTGACTCTTGGCGTCAGGCCCGAGGCCGGGCTCGGCGCCCGAATGACGCGCCTCGGCCAGCGATCTCAGAATGCTGTGCGCCAGGTGGATCGGCGCCGGCATTAGCGCTTCGGTTTCATCGCAGGCATAGCCGAACATGATGCCCTGGTCACCGGCGCCTTCGTCCTTGTTGCCGCTGGCGTCGACACCCTGGGCGATGTCGCTCGATTGCGCGTGGATGTAGTTTTCGAATTCGGCGAATTTCCAGTGGAAGCCTTCCTGCTCGTAGCCGATCTCGCGCACGCTGGCCCGGGCAATATCTTCCACGAGGTCGCGGGTAACCGAATCCGGGCCACGCACTTCGCCGGCCAACACGATCCGGTTGGTCGTGACGAGAGTCTCGCAGGCGACACGGGATAACGGGTCCGCCGTCAGGTAGGCGTCGACGATGGCATCCGATATCCGGTCGCAAACCTTATCCGGATGGCCTTCCGAAACCGATTCGCTGGTAAACAGGTAAGAGGATCTGGTCACAGAACTTCTCGATGCTTGCAACGGGCACAAATTGGCGCCGCGGTCGTCCGGCGATGGGCAGCCGGCGTCGGCAACGGCGCGATCTTGTTGCAGCCCCGCCCCTGGCACGTCAAGAGCTTTCGAGTCGGTTTCATGGCCGACACCGGTCGCCCATCGCCGTCGCGACAAATCGCCGAACGTGCGCCGCGAAATCGGGCGGCGGTCCGGGGTGGTTGGCGGTTTCCCGAATTGGCGGTGAGGTGGCTTGCGGCAGGCGCCGGTCACCTCACCCCTCTGCTATTTCTTCCCTTTTTTTCCGCCGGTGGCCCTGGCCAACGCTTTCACCAGCTCGAAGATGCGCTTGCGCACGGTCGGATCGACGACCTGGTAATAGTTGCGCATGAGTTCCAGAGTCTCGCGCCGTGCGAGGGTCTCTGTCTCATATGCCGGACCGGCCTTCTCGGCCAAGCCGGCACTGGCTCGGTGCGACTTGCTTGCGACTTGCGGCGCCATATCGTCGAAAAAGAAGGTTATCGGAACGTCGAGCACACGGCTGAGCTCGAAGAGCCGGCTCGACCCGATACGATTGGTGCCGCGTTCATACTTTTGAACTTGCTGAAAGGTTAGCCCGATCGCCTCGCCCAATTTTTCCTGGCTCATGCCAAGCATCGTTCGACGCAATCGAACCCGACCTCCGACGTGGATATCGACCGGGTTTGGCCGCTCGCTACTGTAGCGTGCCTTGCGGGCACCCCGGCCTCGTTTTGGTTTTGCCATTGGATTCTCTCGACATTGAATGTCAGTCCACGGAGTGTTTGTATTTTTTACAAAACTGTCAGTCAACCGTTACGTGCTTTGCGGAATCTAAAAGGTACCTTCTAGCTCTTTAGGACAACTGCGATTTCCGCCGGCGTGTGGAAATCGCGTAGAGCAGCAGCAGCACGCCAAGAATGGCCAGCCCTCCAACTACGAGCCCATTTCCATAGCCGGCGAAAGGCGTTGGGGTGGCCAGCGGACGCGGAAGTTCGACATCGAGCACGCCCTCATCGCCAAGCTCGAGCCGCGCCAAGACGCGTCCGAAAGGGTCGACGACGGCCGAGATGCCATTGTTGGCTGCACGGACCAGTGGCAAACCTTCTTCGATCGCCCGCAGCCGCACCGCGGCGAAATGCTGATGCGGCCCCGCGGTGATGCCGAACCAGGCGTCGTTGGTGACATTGAGCAGCCATTGGGGACGATCGGATCGATCGGCGACGGCGCCGGGAAAAATGCCCTCATAGCAAATCAGCGGGCTGAACGGCGGTAGCCCGGCCAGCGACAGCGTGCGAACCCCGGGACCGGCAGAGAAGTCGCCGGCGCCGGCGGTAATCTTGTCGATCGGCAAGACCGAACGAAACGGCACATATTCGCCGAAGGGGACGAGGTGAAACTTGTCGTAGGTGGCGACGACCGTGCCCTGCGGATCGATCGCATGAAGCGCGTTCCATACGCGCGCCGTGGCCGCCTGTTGGTCGATTCGCGGGGCGCCGGTCAGCAACAAACCATTGCCGGGAATGACCTGTGCCAGCGCGGCGCGGCGGGCGTCGTCCTGGGCAATGAAAAATGGTATGGCGGCCTCGGGCCAGATGACATGCGACACCTGATCCCAACCGGGGCCCGCGGTCAACCGCATGGTCTTGATGAGATGGTTGTCGCGCATCGTCGGCTTCCATTTCTCGGTCTGCTCTATGTTCGGCTGGACGATGCGGAGTCTGACGTCGGGAACCAGAGTGACCTCGGCATTGGCCAACCGGGCGCTGCCGCCGATCCACAACACACCGACGATGACCACGGGCAGGGCCCAAGCCAGCGTCTTGGCGGCGGGGCGCTCCCACTCCCACCACAGCGCCGGCAGGGCCGCCGCCAGCACGGTCAAGAAACCGAGCCCGTAGACACCCACGATCGCTGTTGCCTGAATGACCTGATCGGAAAACGCCCATACTTGGCCCATGAGGTTCCACGGGAATCCGGTGAAGAGCTGGCCGCGGACGAATTCGGCGAGCGTCCACGCCGTGGCCAGCAGGACGACGCGGGGTAGACCGCGAAGCCCGCTCCACCACACCAGGAGGGTGACGAGGCCGGTATAAATCGCGAACCCGGCGGCCAACCCGAAGACCGCGAAGGGCACCATCCAGCCGAACTTTGCGGCGTCGGTCAGCAGTGCGAAGGCGATCCAATAAAGGCCGAGGACAAAATAACCGAGGCCGAACCACCATCCGGCACCGAATGCCGAAACCGGGGTCCGGCTGGCGTCGAGCAGCCACAACAGGCCGACGAAGGCGGGCACAAGCACAACGACCACGTGAATGGGGGTCAGCGCCGCCGTCATCAGCGCGCCGAGAAACAAAGCAGCGCCGCGTCGCCGCCAACCGCCGAGATTGCCGAGGCGCGCGGGCAGGGCGACCGCCTGCACCTTGCCTGTCGCCTCAGTCAACGGTTTGCTTGGCAGCAGACAGGTTGCGAATTCGGAGGCGCCGGATCCGCCGCGGATCGGCATCGACGATTTCGAACTCGAGGCCGGACGGATGGGCGATCAATTCGCCGCGGCCGGGAACGCGCCCGGCCAGGGAGAAAACGAGCCCGCCCAGGGTATCCAACTCCTCGCGCTCTTCTTCGTTGAGCACCGCGCCGGCGAGATTCTCAAACTCTTCGATCGTGATCCGCGCGTCGGCGGTGATCGTTTCATCGCTGCCGACCGAAATCAACGGGACATCCGGATCGTCATGCTCGTCCTCGATGTCGCCGACGATTTCCTCGACCAGATCCTCGATCGTCACGAGGCCGTCGATACCGCCGTACTCGTCGACCACCAGCGCCATGTGGATATGATTGTTTCGCATCTGCAGCAGGAGATCCAAGACCCGCATCGACGGCGCCGCGAACAGCACCCGGCGGACGCATTTGGCGAGGTTGAAATCCAGCTCGGCGGTGGTGAGGAACGGCACGATATCCTTGATGTGAATCATCCCGATGGTGTCGTCGAGGACGCCGCGATAGACCGGACACCGGGAGTGTCCGGCCTTGACCATGATCGCCACGGTCTCCTGCAAGGAAGTATCCGCATCGATGGCGACGATGTCCGTCCGCGGCCACATCACGTCCTCCACGGTCAGGTCGTGGAGATTGAGGATATTCTTGATAAGGACCCGTTCGTCGGGCTCGATATCGGCTTGGGGGCCTTCCCGCTCATCGATCAGCTCTTCGATCGTGTCGCGCCAAGCTTCGCCGTTGCGCGACCGCCGCCGCAAGCGCAGCCACTCCAAAATCGTTTGCACGATCGACGAATCGTGCACCGTTCCGTTGGATCGCGATATGCTGCTACTGTCGCCGTCGCTCATTTTGCGTGGCCGATCTTATGCCTCCAATGCGGGCATGGAAACAACCCGATATGGATCGCCGATACCGAGCCCGGCCAGGATGCGAACCTCGACCCGCTCCATCGCCTCGGCATCGCTGTTCCGTTCATGATCATAGCCCAATAGGTGCAGAACGCCATGAACAACCAAGTGCGACACGTGATCGCGAATGCTGATCCCACGCGACCCGGCTTCGCGGATAATCGTCTCATGGGCGAGCACGATATCGCCGAGAAGCAACGGTTCGGTTAACGGCGGCGAGTCCAGTTTGTCGGACGGAAAGGACAGCACATTGGTCGCCTTGTCGAAGCCGCGGTAGTCGCGGTTGAGCGCCCGCACCAATTGATCGTCGGCGAGCACGATGCTCACTTCCAGGTTTCCGCCGCGGGGTGCGGCGACACTCCCACCCACGGCGGCACGGGCGGCGGCGCGGCAAATCGCCGTTGCTTGAGGCAGGTGCTGGCGCCAGTCGCCACAGGGGATAGTCACGTCGACGGAAACGGTCACGTCCTGTCGTCTCCCGACGATCGGTTCCGTTCGGCCTCGTCGTAGGCGCGTACGATCCGAGTGACCAGCGAATGCCGTACGACGTCGGCGTCGGTAAAACGGATAGTCGAGACGCCAGGAACACCTTCCAGGACCGCAACCGCCTCATGAAGCCCGGATTTTGTGCCGGCCGGCAGATCGATCTGGCTCAGATCCCCGGTTACCGCCATTCGCGACCCTTCGCCGATGCGGGTAAGAAACATCTTCATCTGAACCGCGGTCGTATTTTGCCCCTCGTCGAGAATAATGAAGGCGTGACTTAGCGTGCGGCCGCGCATGAAGGCGAGAGGCGCGATTTCAATCTCTCCGCTATCGAGCCTCTTCATCACGTGGTCCGACGGCATCATGTCGTGCAGCGCATCATAAAGGGGCCGCAGATAGGGATCGACTTTGTCGCGCACATCGCCGGGCAGGAAGCCAAGCCTTTCACCGGCCTCGACCGCGGGCCGCGAAAGGATGATGCGATCGATTTGCCCGGTCGACATCATCTCGACCGCGGTTGCGACGGCAAGATAGGTCTTGCCGGTGCCGGCGGGGCCCAGTCCGAATACCAGCTCGGTGTCCCTCAGCGCCGAGATATAGGCGGCTTGTGCCGGCGATCGCGGCGAAACCTGGCGCTTGTGTGTCCGCACCGTGAGATCTCCGCCCGGACCACCGGTGGCTTGGCTGTGACCGGCCAATCGGATCGCCGCATCGACTTCGGCGGCGTCGACGGCAAGGTTGTCTTCGAGGCGGCGATACAGGCGCTGAAGCGCGACCCGGGCAAGATCCGCCGAATCCGCCGGTCCGGTGATGGCGACCCGGTTGCCGCGGGACGTCACCGAAACGCCGAGCGCCGCTTCGATGCGCGCCAGATGCTCGTCATGCTCGCCGAACAAGGGCGGCAGCAAGCTGTTGTCATCGAATTGCAGCAAAATGGGATTGTCGTGGGTGGCCGCGATCGCGCTGGTCAAGCAGAGGTCCTTTCCGCACTGGCTGTCGCCGCGCTCGCCGAAGGGCTGGCGATGATACCCCTCAGACTGTGCGTGGTGCGATCGAGAATGGTGACAGGGACGATATCGCCATAATAGGTTTCGGGCGCCTCGACATGGATCGCCTGGTTGTATGGCGAGCGGCCCACCAACTGGCCGCTATGACGCCCGGCGCGATCAAACAGCACATCGACGGTACGGCCGATCAGCGCTTCGTTGAAGGCGTCCTGCTGCCGTCCCAGGAGGCTTTGCAAGGCGTCGAGCCGCGCCGATTTGACGTGTTCGGGAACCTGAACATCGAGCGCCGCCGGCGTTCCGGGCCGCGCACTGTATTTGAAGGAATAGGCCTGCGCGAATCCCACCCGCTCGATCAGCGCCATCGTCGCCGCGAAGTCGTCGTCGGTTTCGCCCGGATAGCCGACGATGAAGTCGCTCGACAGGGCGAGATCGGGGTTGGCCCGGCGAAGCCGGTCGACGGTCCGCAAGTAATCGGTCGCCGTGTGGCGCCTGTTCATCGCCGCCAGGATCCGGTCGGAGCCCGACTGGACCGGAAGGTGCAGGAATGGCATCAGCGCCGGTACGTCGCCGTGGGCGGCAATCAGGTCGTCATCCATGTCACGTGGGTGCGACGTCGTGTAGCGGATACGGTCGAGGCCGTCGATCTCCGCGACGCGGCGGACCAACGCCCCGAGTCGCCACTCGTTTTGGCCGCCGTCGGCCGGCGCGGCGCCGTGATAAGCATTGACGTTCTGACCGAGCAGCGTGACCTCGCGAGCCCCGGCGGCGACAAGACGTTCAGCCTCGGCGACGATGTCGGCGACCGGCCGCGAAAATTCGGCGCCGCGGGTGTAAGGGACGACGCAAAATGTGCAGAACTTGTCGCAACCCTCCTGAATGGTCAGGTAGGCGCTCGGCCCCCGTGGGCCGATTTGGCGCGGCAGGAGGTCGAATTTGCTCTCGACCGGAAACTCCGTATCGAGCACCGCTTCGCCGCCCGCGGTGCGGGCGGCGCGGGCGATCATTTCCGGCAGCCGGTGATAGGTCTGGGGCCCGAAAACAATGTCGACATAGGGCGCGCGCCGGCGCAGTTCCTCACCTTCGGCTTGCGCCACGCACCCCGCGACGGCGACGATCATATCGCCACCCCGACGTCGGCGTTCCACCTTCAGCGGCCGCAGTCGGCCCAATTCCGAATAGACCTTCTCCGCCGCTTTCTCGCGGATGTGGCAGGTGTTGAGGATGACCATGTCGGCGCCGTCCGGGCGGTCTACGGGCTGGTAGCCGAGCGAGCGCAGGATATCCGTCATGCGCGCCGAATCGTAGACGTTCATCTGGCAGCCATAGGTCTTTATGAACACGCGCTTGGTCACGAGCGTTCCCCGCACTTACCGGTCGCACCGTCCTGTTGAGAGGGCGCGCACCCTATCAGGGCGAAACCCGGAGTCAAGCGGATTGATGACGCGATCATGCCGCCGCTTGAAGCTCGATCTCGGGCTGCCGACGGCCATAGAGTGCCGCCGCGACGCCGCCGGCAACGACCCGGTAGCAATATTCCGCCATCGCCTTGCGGGAGCTGAAATCCGCCATCGTTACCGGTTCATGGAAGATGATTCGAACGGTCAGCCGCCCAAGCCCGACCAATGTCCATAGGTGTGGCGCGAGGTCCATATCCCCATACCAGGCGACGAGCGGGCGCAGATCGCGTCCCAACGGTATGCCATCGAGGTGGGTATAAGCGATACTGACTGGTTGCACGGTGATCGGCTGTCCCTCGTGCTCGAGTTCGGCGACGCTGAACAGTGCGCTCTTGAAGGGCAGAGTCCGGTTGCCGTCGTTGCTCGTTCCTTCGGGGAAAAGGATAAGGTTTTCCTTAACTGCGATGCGCGCGGCCATGACCTCGCGCTGCGCTCCGACCTGACGCGGTCGGCGTTCGACGAAGACCGTATTCTGGAGTTTCGCCAAGGTTCCGAAGACCGGCCAGTCGGCGACCTCGCTCTTGGCCACGAATGAACCGTTGATGACGGCGCCGAGCACCTCGATGTCCATGTAGGAACTGTGGTTCGACACGAATAGGGTCGGCCGGACGGTCGACATCCGGCCGCGGACAATCCGCCGAATTCCGAGAATTCGACAAACCATACCGTGGTAGAAGAACGGAACCTTCTTCTTCAGCGGCAGGTTCAAGGCCATAGCCACCAATTGTATGGGCACCAGAATCGCGGTCAGCGATGCGTAGAGTGTGAGGCGTCCGGTTGCGAGAAAGAACGAGGGCATCGCGTTCCTAGTGCGCCGGCGCCGGAAAGCGGAACACTCCGCCCACTCCGAGCGAGCTCTCCGCAACCGCTACCAAGACGCGGACCGCGGTCGGTCGAAGCGCGGCCTCGCTCTGCCGCCGCTCCCGCGGCGCGTCACCGCGGCCGGCTAAATGCGATAGTGTTTCAGTCTGACCAAACAAGGTTCTATTCGTTGCCCGCGAACCGTTTGAGATACCGATCGGTGACCAGGTCGGTCTTGACGACGATGCAGACGTCAACGGTATTGAACTGCTCGTCGATCACGGCGCCGTCGCCGACGAATCCACCGGCCCACAGATAGCCCTTCAGCAGCGGCGGCAATTCGGCGATCGCCTTGCGCGGATCAACCTTTTCCCGCGGCAGTATGTTCATATCGACATAGCGGCTTTGAACCGCGCGCGGACGCATCGATTCCGGCGCCAAATGATAATGGTAGAGGTAGCTCAACGGCACGGCGAGCTTTTCCGGATCGGTGCTGTGCAGACTACCGCAGCCAAAGAACAAGGTGCCGCCGTAATGCAGGCAGTAGGCGGCGAGTCCATTCCAAAGCAGTGAAAGAGTCGGCCGGTTGCGGTAGGCGGCATCGACGCAGGAACGCCCGGGCTCGATAATTTCACCCGGCATCGCCAACAGCTTGTCGATGTCGAATTCGTCCGCCGTATAGAACCCGCCGGCGCGATCGGCCGCCTCGCGACGCAACAGCCGATAGGTGCCGACAACCGATTCGGGCCCCGTGCCGCGGTCGTGGTCGATGGTCAGCAAATGATCGCAATAAGCGTCGAAATGGTCAAAATCGCGGTGCTGCGCCGCCATCTCGGGCGTCGGTTGGGCCTTCATTTCGTCGTAGAACACCCGATAACGCAGGGCTTGCGCCGCCGCGACTTCATCCGTCGTCTGGGCGAGCCGCATTTCGAGGTTGCCGGAACGGACGTGAACGGTCTTGGTCTCCGATGGGGCAGTCGATTCCATAGGAATGCCACTTTCTTCTGCAGCTGTCATGTGACCCCTTCGACTATCATTGCGCCACTCACTCGGCCCCGCATGGCGACTTCATCTTGCGTGCATAAAGCTCGAGCCGGTGGTCGACGAGCTCGTAGCCCAGGTTGCGCGCGATGTGCTCCTGCAACGCCTCGATCTCGACGCTGCTGAATTCGATAACCTCACCGGTGTTGAGATCGATCAGATGATCGTGATGTTGTTCGGGCAGCTCCTCGTAGCGGGCGCGTCCATCGCCGAAATCGTGACGCGTCAGGATGCTTGCCTCCTCGAACAACCTCACCGTCCGGTAGACGGTCGCGATACTGATATTCGAATCGAACTCGGTTGCTCGCCGATAAACCTGCTCGACATCCGGATGATCTTCCGATTCGGATAAGACGCGCGCGATGACGCGTCGTTGCTCGGTCATCTTCAAGCCTTTATCGACGCACAGCTGTTCAATTCGTGATCGCATTGATTCCTGGAATCGGTGGGCGACAAGGGCTGGGATTATAAAGGATAATCAAGGTCGCGCATAGGTGAAGTCAGATTCCCCCGCCTGCTCACGGTATCCGCCGCGAACCTCCAGATTCCGCGCGTCGCGGTCGGTCATGCCCCGCTCTTCTCAGTCGGCGAATGGTGTCGGTGGGCGTTCACCGCCGCCCACATCACCGCGCTCGTCCGCATCAAGCGCGCGCATCATGACCCGGGCATCGCGGGGCCGCCCGTCGCCGTCGCGATAGTAGCCGGACCGTCGTCCGACCTGGCGATAGCCGCGATTGGCATAGAGGGCGCACGCGGCCACATTGTCGTCGGCGACTTCGAGAAACAATTGCCGCGCGCCGGCCGCAGCGGCTTCGGATTCGGCCGCCGCGATCAATTTTCCGGCGATGCCCCGGCGGCGCGAAACCGGTGCGACGCCAAGCGCTACAATTTCCGCTTCGTCTGCCGCGTTGCGCCAAATAACAAAGCCGATCGCCGAGGCCGAGCCGGGGTCTACCGCCAGGCGTGCCGCGACGCCGGGCAGGCCGAGTATCCGGTCGACGGCATCGGCGCTCCACCCGTCATCAAAGCAAAGCCGGTGCAGGTCGGCGATCGGACCGGCGGCGGTGGCGTTCAAGTCGATGATACGGACCGTCATCGGACGGCGCGGCGGGGGTCTGGCGGCGGCAGTGTGGTCTGCGGCTCGGCGAGATAGAGCGGCCGCGGCAGGGGAGCGTCAGCGGCCACGTCCCGATTTGCCGCGATCGCCGCCACCGCCGAGGCCGTGGGCTCCGACGGCGCCGCCGACTCTGTCGCCGGCACGCCATCGGCTCGGAGGGCGGCGGCGGCCCGGACGGCGGCATCGCCGATGACAACTTGGGCGCGGCCGTCGACCCAGCGGGCGAGGTCTTGCGGCGCGATCAAGGCCGGCACCGAAACCGGTGTCCGAGCGTCGACGAAGCGTTGCACATAGATTGGCGAGCGCTTCGATTCGATGGCCACCAGTAAAGCGCCGTCCACGGTGTCTTCCGGCTCGGCGCGGAAGGCGATCGCATCGAATGTGGTGATGCCGAGCAGCGGCAGCCCGGTGGCCAAGGCGAGGCCGCGCGCCGTCGCTAATCCGATGCGAAGCCCGGTGAACGTCCCCGGTCCGATGGTCACGGCCAACCGATCGAGATCACCGTAGTCCCAGCCGGCGGCGTCCATCGTCGCGACGATCATCGGCACCAATGCCTCCGCCTGCCCGCGAGCCATGGCTTCGAAGCGATCGGCCACCACCCGCCCGTCACGCCATAGCGCGACCGAGCAGGAGGCCGTGGCACAGTGTAAGGCAAGGATCATCATGGCGGCGAATTCCGTTCGGCGGCTATCCGCTGCTTTCGGACAGCGCGCCGGCGCAGCCGATGGAGTGACCGCCGCCGATTGGCGCGGCGCCGATCGGCGACACTACATTACGGGACGGACTTCCATGACCTCGGGGATGTAGTGGCGCAACATGTTCTCGATCCCCATCTTCAGGGTCGCCGTCGAACTCGGGCAACCGGCACAGGCGCCCTGCATGTACAGATAGACGACCCCGTTCTCAAAGCGATCGAAGACGATATCGCCGCCGTCCATCGCCACCGCCGGACGGACGCGGGTGTCCAGCAGATCCTTGATCTGAACGATGACCGGATCGTCGTCGAGCGCCTCGTCGACCGCCTCGGCGGCGTCGAGAAGGGTCGGCCGGCCGGCGGTGAAATGCTCCATGATTACGCCGAGAATGGCGGGCTTGAGGAGTTGCCAGTCGCTGTCATGTTGCTTGGTAACGGTGATGAAATCGGCGCCCAGGAATACGCCGGTCACGCCGGTGACTTCAAACAGACGTTCGGCCAGCGGCGATCGCGCCGCCGAATCCACATCCGGAAAGTCGGCGGTCGCATTCTCAAGTACGGCGCGTCCCGGCAAGAACTTCAATGTCGCCGGATTCGGCGTGGCTTCGGTCTGGATGAACATCGGCAATCTCCTCGGCGCCGCGCGTGGGCGCATGGCCTCTAATCTGGGACGCCGCCGGTTCGAGATCAAGCCCCAAGGAGGTGGCCGCGTGGGAAACGTCGGCCGTCGGCAGCTACTCGGCAAGGCTTGCTTTGTCGAACTGTTTCAACCGGTTGGCGGCGATGTGGTTCTGGATTGTCGCTATATAGTCTTCGCCGCGCTCGGAATAACGGACCAGCGCCGCCGCCAGCATATTGCCGTCGAGCGGTTGGCCCCCATCCCGCGCCTGTCCGCGCAGCGCTCGGAATTCCTCATAGGCCTTGTGTGTATTGAGGTTGTGCATATAGGCGCTGATCGAGCTGATGAGATCGGGAAACGCTCGGATCGGCGGCGTCCCGTCGACCGGATGCGGCACTTGCGGCCGGCCGGGCCGAAACGCATGCTGGCCGAACAAAGCGTTGGCGATCCGCGCAAAGCGTGACATGCCCCAGCCGCTTTCCTCCAAGGCCTGGGCCAGGGCCAGCGACGGCGGCACCGCGTCGACGCGGCGGATCAGCTCGTCGAGGTCGCCGTCCTTGACGCCGTACCAGTCGCCCAGGCGATCGATGAATTCCTGGTCTTCGGGCAATAGGACACCGTTGCGGCGATTCTTGATGAACAGCAGCCGGTCCCGCAATCGGGCGATCTCGGCATTGACCTTGAGCACGATCGGCAACATGAACTTGAAGAACAATTGCTTCTGGTCGTTGCTCTCGGCGAACTCGAGCAGGTCATCGGGGATCTTGGCGAGGTAAAATGTCGGCACCGTGGCGCCCTGTTCGCGGACCGCATCGAGGTCGATGACGGCCAGCAATTCGGCGGCGTCGGCGGCGCGCGGCAAGACTATTCCGCGGGGTTTGGCGACGGCGAGATCGCCGACAAAAGGCGGCGTGGTGCGCGCCCATTGGATGCGCAAATCCTCGCTCAGACCCTGATAGACAACCCAGAAACCGACGGCCAGGCCGATAACCAGGACGATGCCGCCGCCGATCACCATCCGGCGGTGCCGGATCGAGGTCGAATGGGTCTTGGATTTCGAACGCGGTTGCGGCGACATTGGTCTGCGCGGGCAATCTTCTTGGCGGCGAGAAATACTGCCCTACAAATTATGGGAATGAGGCCGATGTCAAATGCAAATCAACGTGATCGCCGACCGCCGGCCCTGCGACGAAGCTGGCTGTTCGTGCCCGGCGCCGAGCGGGAAATGCTACTTTCCGGGCCGGCTTCGCAGGCCGACGTCCTGATACAGGAGATGGAGGACTTCGTGCCCCGCGGCCGGCGCGGCGAGGCCCGGGCGCTGTGCGGCGAAGTCGTCGCCGCCTGGAAAGCCGCGCAGGCCGTCGCCGGCGTTCGGATCAATCCGTTCTGGGACGGCGGGTGTGATGATCTCGAGGCGGTGATGGCGGCGGCCCCCCACCTGGTCGCGCTGCCCAAGGTTTCGACACCGGAACAGGTGCGCGATTTGGACCGCGCGGTGACCGACCTCGAGGATCGCTTTGGCTTGCCCTCCGGCAGCACCGAATTGTTGCCCAATATCGAATCGGCCCAGGGCCTGATGCAGACCCACGCGATCGCCGTGTCGAGCCCGCGCGTCACCGCCTGTCTGGTGGCGAGCGAGGATATGGCCGCCGACCTCGGCGCCGAGCGCGGCCGCGACGGACAGGAGCTGGCCTATGTCAGGGCGCGCTTCCATCTCGAATGCGTTGCCGCCGGTGTGGTGTCGGTGGATTGTCCCTATACCTGGTCCGACGAGGCCGGTGTCGAAGCCGAGGCCAGGACCGCGCGCCGTCTCGGCTACACCGCGAAAAGCGCGGTCATGGCGTCGCATGCCGTCGTCGTCAACCGAATCCTGACGCCCAGCCAGTCCGAGGTCGATCGAGCCGGAGCGATGGTCACCGCTTTCGAACGGGCTCGCGCCGACGGTGTCGACCGGGTCGAAGTGGATGGAAATCTGATTGAGGTTCCGTCGGTGCACAACGCCAGGCGACTGCTCGAGCGGGCGCGGGCCTTTGGTGTCATCGAGGGCTAGGCGAAGGACTCTACGAGTAACCGCGACAGACCCGCGCCGCGGTCAATCGGTGAGACGTTCCTGCCGCACTTCGACCCCCCATCCCGGTCGCTTCAAGATCGCCCCGGCGTCGGCCAACAATCCGCGGCGGCCGAACATCACTGGCGGGTCGCAAAGGTCGTGCGCCAGCAAGTGGGTGCCGAAGGCGCCCTCCTGCGCGAATAGATGCTCTTGATGCGCTGCCGCGACGGCCAGGCCGGCTCGTGTCAGCAGGCTCGTCTCGCCGACCTGGGCGCCCACGATCAGGGTCACGCCCATCGATACCAGCCGATCGGCGACCCTCAGCGAACGAATGAGGCCACCCATTTTTGACACCCGGATGTTGGCAATCCACGTTTCGGGATCCCGCGAAAGCGCCTCGGCCTGAGCCAATCTGCAGAGGCTCTCATCGAGGACGATGCGGACCCGAAGCGCCTTGGCGATGGACCGGCAGCCATCCAAGTCCCCGGCCTTGACCGGCTCTTCGATCGCAACGAACAGGTCCTTCATTGGACCGAGATCGCGGATAAAGCCTTCGGCGTCCGACCAGGCGTTGTTGGCATCCGCCCGGAGGCGACATCCGGTTCCATGGATCAGCCGCAGGAGCGCTTCCTTTCTGCGGTCGCGTGTCGCGTCGGCGATTATCTTGATCTTGAAATCGGCGAAGCCCGCCAAGCGATATCGTAGCAGGCGCAAAACCAGTTTCGTCGCGCTGCTGTCTCCGACCACCGCCGAGTAGCGGAACGCCCGCGTTGGTCCAAGTAGGCCAAGAAGCGTCTCAACGGGTTGTGTATCCTGCCGCGCCAGCAAATCGAGTATCGCCAGCTCCAAAGCCGCAAACGCGGCGGGGTTGTCATCGATATCCGCTTCATGGGCGTCGATCCACGCGCGGAGATCGTCAAGATCGGTGACGTTGGCGATCACATCATCGGCGGCCGCGGCAACGAAGGAAGCGGCGCTGTGCTCGCTCTCCCCGGTCACGTAGGGCCGCGGACAGCCCTCGCCGAAGCCCACGGATCCGTCGGCGCCCCGGGCGATGACGATAATGTTGCTCGTCTGCCGGCGGGTCGCGGCCGCGTGGGCCACGGGGGTGCGAAACCGGACCGCGAATCGGCGCAATTCAAGGGCCGCGAGTCTCATATTCCCGATGCCACGTGGCGATCTATGTCGAAGGTCAGATCCCGGCGATTTTGCAATGCCAGTATTTTGAACTGGGCGTCCTGCTGTCCGCCGGCGACGCAAAATCGACGATAGTCCGCCGCCGTCCCGACACGGAGCCAGCGGCAGACGACCGGGCACAGTCTGCCGCTTCGGCGCTTCTCGCGATATTCGATATTGAGCGCCTGCAATTGCACCTCGACGATCCCGGCGAATTCATCCGTCGCCGGCCGGCCGGCCTCCGCCTCGACATAGAGGCGGTAGGTCGCATGCTCGGCGTCGGCCAGCATCAGGAGAAATGCCGGGCTCAAGGAAAATTGCTTCGCGGCCGCGGTCACCGCTTCGATGACTTGCGCTTCCGAAAGCTTTTCTCCGGTGATGTTGGTTATGCCCTGCCCCTTTTGCACGAATGACAGAAGCGGCGTCGCGTTGAACCGGCCCGTCACCTCTACGATGTCATTCATGTCGTAGCGGTAGAGCCCATCACCGGTGGTCACGAAAACATAATATTGGCGCCCGCCTTCCAGGCGGTCGACGGTTTTGAAATCTCCGCCCCCGGATCCGCGCTCGTTGCGCTCGACGAATTCCAAGAAATGTTCATTCAAAAGCGGCATCGTGCCGTCTTCCGACGGATTGACCGCGATCGTCGCGCGCAGTTCGCTGGCGATGTAGCCGGCGTCTATGACTTTGGTGGCGGCCGGGAATTGTCGGCTGAGCGCAGCCAAGGGAATGGCCGAATTTCCCCGCGTCCACGTGACGACGGCTCTGAGGTCGGGCCACAGATCCTTGATCATGACCGGGGTTCCGGACCGGCGTCGCGCGGACAGCGTATCGGCTCTCTCCGGGTCGGAAATCATCCGCCCTAGGATCGCCGTGCGCTGGGCGGTGGAGAGCAGAGCGTTGTCCGAAATCGTCCCCGCTTCTATGTCGGCAAGCAAATCCTCCCACCTCTCGGCGATTGTCGAAATGACGCGAACGATCGTTGACGGATTGGCCGTGGCGATGCCGGTCAAATTTCTCTCGGCGAGGGCCAGCAAGGCAATCGTATAGTATTCTTGGTCGTAATCTTCGATCCCGAAGACTTCGCTCGGGAGCACATATTTGCGCCGCACCGGCCATGGCATGGTCGCATAGATGTGCCCGGTGACCGATCCGATCGGCAGGCCGGGATCGACTTCGTCTTCGATTGCCGCGCCGCCGATACCCAGGATCCTGCCGTCGAACATGGCGGTATCGCGAAACAGCGGGAATGCGAAGACGCGCTGCAACCGTCGCGCCTGTTCGATGCCGCCGGCGGTCAATGGCAGGAGTTTGGGCTCGCCCGTGGTGCCGCTGGTCCGTGCATAGCGTACCGGCGGCTCCATCGTCAGGGCGGGCTCGCCGGTCGTGCGTTGGCGAGCGATTAGCGGGGCCAAGGTCTCATAGGTCTGGACCGGGACCTGGCGGGCGAAATCGGCGTGATCGGCGACCGTGGAAAAACCATGTTCGCGGCCGAACGTCGTTTCCGCCTGGCGTCTTAGGATCGATCGCAGGACAGCTGCCTGTGCGTCACTTGGCTGTTTGCTGGCGGCCATCAATCGTCGCCAGCTCGTCCACCGGACGGCGGTCATTGCGAGGCCCAGCGCGGCGGCCGACAAGAAATTGGGGATCACCGCTGCGTTCCCGGCGCCTTGTTTCGAAATGGTGCGAGCATCTGTCCGAGAAACGATTGCGGATAGGCCGGCTCATCCAAGCCGAGTTCTTTGACCGCCGTATCGGCGGGTAGGTAACGCGTGCCGAACAATCGATCCCAGACGATCAGGTTGTTGCCATAATTGTGGTTCGCCTTCTCAAGGTCCAACGCATGATGCCAGCGGTGCAATTCCGGCCCGGCGACGATCTGGTTGAGAATGCCGAGCCTGACATCGCAGTTGGAATGCTGAAAAAAGCCGTTCACGGCGTAGAAGACAAAATAGAGAGCGACGACTTCGTCGGCGACACCCAGGACGATGAAGGGCAGGGTATCGAACACGAACTGAATCGATTTTTCGAAGGGATGAAATCGCCCGACGTTCAACCAGTACAATTGTTTTACCGAGTGGTGGACCGCGTGCAATCGCCACAGCGGGGCGAGGCGGTGGCAGGCGATATGCAGCCAGTAGCGGAATAAATCGGCCGCCAAGATCATCAACACGACCTGGAGAACGATCGGTCCGTCATGCGGCCATAACCGGCTCGGCGCGCCGCCGTCGGACGTCCACCAAATCGTCAATGCCGCCACCGTGGCAATCGCGAGGCCCTTCGCCAGGAGAACCTGGACGCCGATCATATAGGCCGCATCGGTCGCGATGCTTTGGCGGCTCGGCGTCCATTCGATGCGATGGGGGAAACTCAACTCATGCCCGGTGACCCAGATGGCGGCGAACAATCCGGCGCCATAGGCGGCGATCCAGACGATGTCGGTCAGCGACATCAATAGGCCGAACGCCGTGAAGGCGCCCAACATCGCCAACGGATAACTCAATCGAAGGGCGAGGGATTTGGCGCTCATGCGATTCAACGGGTCAGTCTTTGATGAACCAGTTTTCACCCTCGTTCCGCACACGCGCTGTGTTATCTCGCACCCCAAGGCCGCCCGCGGGGCCGGTTCCGGCGGCTTATATCGCGCATGTTCATATGGTTGTCTTGACGGCGTCCGGCAATGACCGCCGCGTTCGTCGGCGCCCGTGCGAAAGGCGTGTCCGGTGTCGTGCCGACTATTGCGTGCAAGGTTGTTTCACGGGACGGTCCCTAAGTCAGGGCGTCGACCTCGTCGTCGTCGAGGCTGCCCGGTACGATGGTGACCGGGGTGCGCAGTTTCCCCGCCAGCTTGCCGGCACAGGCGGAGACCAGGGGCCCGGGACCTTTCGGACCGGTATCGGCGCCGAGCACAAGAATGGAGATCCCCGGTTCCTCCTCGAGCAACGCCAGCAACGCGTCCTGCGGGCGGCCGTCGCGGACATAGAGCATCGGCATCGAGCCCGACCACTCCTGGACCATTTCCGAGTGTTTTTGCAGGATCTCCTCGGCCTCCTGGCGGCGCTCCTGTTCCATCAAATTCTCGACCGCGGCCCAGTGCTGGAAATCGGCCGGCTCGATGACATAGAGCATGGCAACCCGGCCGCCGGTGCTCTTGGCCCGCCGCGAGGCGAAGCGGAGCGCGACGCGCAGCTCGGGCGTGTCATCGACGACGACCAGGAAGATACGACCATCGCTGCTGCTCGTGGCTGGTTCTGCCATGGCTAGAGCCCTATGTGTTCATGTAGAACCATTTTGCCGAAGGCATGTTTCGCCATGACCAGGAAAGCACCGCGGAGCGTATCCGGCATACGGTCGAGGTGGTTGACGCGGTCATGGCGAAACAGGCCCCGGCCCGACAGGGTTGCGTTTGGGCGGGCCTCCGCTTCGTTGCCGTCCTCACCCGATGCTTCGGCATCGCATTTCGGGCGGCGCCTTGCGGGCGGCCGCGCCCAACCCGCAACAGAATTGCTTCTATATGAACACATAGGCCTCTAAGCCTTTCGGAAGATCGCGCCAGCCAACCATCCTGCCACCAGCGCGATGATGATGGCAACGATGCCATAGAGCGCGCTCTGGTCGTGGGCGAAGTCGAAAATCTCCGCCTCGGTGCCCACCTTGCTGACGAGAAGCGGGGTCGTCTGGGCGGCGATGACGTTGCCGTCCTTGAGGACGAAGACCTCGACGACATAGGTTCCGGTCGGCACGTTGGCCGGAAACACGACCGGCGTTCGGAACAGCCGGCCGCCGAGAAGTTGCACCTCGCCGACATGATGGGGATAGAGGCCCTGCGCCGCCTTGTTGCGCAGCAGAGCCTCGCGAAATTCCTGGATTTCGTCGTCTTCGGCCCGCTTCGGATTGATGAAGCGCAGATACTGCGCTCCGATCTGGTGGCGGTGGAGCACCGACGGCGGCGCGAAACCCTCGACGTCGCCGGTCGCCGCCACGGCGTAGAACGCCGGCACGTGGCCGAAGGTGAGGCTGCGCCCGTTGATCCAGATGCCGGCGACCCGCTGCTTGCGCCGGACCACGATGTCCTCGCCCGGGCCGCGGACGACGACCGCGATGTCGCCCTCTTCCTCGGTGGTTCCGAACAACAGCACATCGGCGCCACTGAAGCCGGTGGTGATGGCGACCAAATGTTTCGAAAGGTCGGCGACCAGCCCGTTGCCGTGGACCGACGCGGGACCGATGGCGAGCACCAGCAGGAGGGCGATATAGCGCAGCAGGCGGGGCATCAATGTCCGATCTCCACGCCGATCGAATAAAGGTCGTCCGGCGTCGTGACCAAATCGAAGAGCAGTTTTCCGCACACCCCGAGGACCATGAGCGCGAGCAGCCCGCGCAATTCCTCGCCGCGCAGGCGGGCGCCCAGCCGGGTCCCGATCTGGGCGCCGACGACGCCGCCGATCAACAGGATCAGCGCCAGCACCACGTCGACGGTCTGGTTGTTCATCGCCTGCAGGAAGGTGACGTTGGCGGTGACGAAAATGATCTGGAACAGGGACGTGCCGACGACGACCGAGGTCGGCATGCCGATCAGATAGATCATCGCCGGGACCATCAGGAAGCCGCCGCCGACGCCCATGATCGCGGCCAGGATGCCGACCAGGAAGCCGACGCCAAGGGGCAACAGGGCGCTGATATAGAGCTTGGACCTGCGAAAGCGCATCTTCAGCGGCAGGCCGTGAACCCACATGTGTTCATGAAGCCGCCTCCGGCCGCCGGTTTGTTGGCGGCGGCGGAAGATCGCGCGCAGGCTTTCGACGAACATCAGCGCGCCGATGATGCCGAGGAAGATCACGTAAGACAGCTTGATAACCAAATCGACCTGTCCCAGCGACCGCAGCCAGGTAAACAGGACGACGCCGAAGGTCGAGCCGAGTATGCCGCCGAACAGCAGCACCAGCCCCATCTTGAAGTCGACGTTGCCGCGGCGCCAATGCGCGAGGGCGCCGGAAACCGAGGACGCAACGATCTGGTTGGCCTCGGTCGCGACCGCCACCGGCGACGGTACGCCGATGAAGATCAGCAGCGGGGTCATCAGAAAACCGCCGCCGACGCCGAACAGGCCGGACAGAATACCGACCGCGCCGCCCATGCCGAGCAGCAGAAAAATATCCACTGACATCTCGGCAATCGGCAGGTAGATCTGCATACGCGCTTCGAAAGGTGAGAAGGCCCACGGACAGAGCTTCGCAGGAACTGACCGGCAAAGGCCTGGATTCCTTAACGAATTTCGCTGCCCACCTTACTCCCCCGATTCGCGGCGGGAAAGCGAATTCCGTTGCATCGCGGCCTTAGCGGCGGATTATTTCGGCCTGGGAATCTAGCCGACCGTAGCAACGAGGGCCGCCATGGCCGCGATGACGGCGCAGGTGACGCTGATCCATTGAGATCGCCGGGCTACCACAAGAGCGGTTTCCTGTTCCGATTTATGGACAACGAAACGGAGCAGCGAATCGAGCTTGGCGTCGCTAATGGGCTCGCGAGATTTCTCGGCCTCTCCCTCCACGTCCTTGCCATCCTGAGACCGCATCGCATAGCGCAAATGCAGTGTATAATAGGGCGGGCCGCCTTGCGGGTCGGGCGCCTCCCGGAACAGTGCTTTAAACGTTTCGACAACTGTCTTCACCTCGCCTGCTTCGAGGCCCAAATCGTTCGCCATCAACACGGCGGTTCGACTTTTGCTGGACGTTATCGCCAGATAGCTGACCAGGGCGATGATGGTTTCCAGGTGTCGCGAATAGAGCCGGTCGCTGACGATTGCCGGGGTCGTAAACATTGCCAATCTCCGCTGGGATTGATCGCCGGATCATAGCGCATTCACCCCTGCCTTTTGCCAGGCCGCCATTCGGCAAGTTTTTTTGGTCGGCGCCACCCAGCTATGAATGTCTCTGGGTGCCGCCCGATCTACGTTCGTGGAGCAGACTTAAGCGCGCAGTAACCCAACGATGTCATGGACCTCGCGCAGGATCGGGCCGGCCAGTTCGCGGGCCCGGGCGGCGCCGTCGCGGAGCACCGCATCGACGAGCTCCGGCTCGGCGGTCAGGCGTTGCATCTCGGCGCCCATCGGGCCGAGCGTTGCCACCGCGACCTCGGTCAGCGCGGCCTTGAACTCGGAGAACGGCTTGCCGCCCATCTCGTCCAACACGTCGGCGACCGGCCGGTTGACCAGCGCGCCATAGATGCCGACCAGGTTGAAGGCTTCGGGGCGTGCGGCGCGGGCGTCGTCGAGCACCCGCCCGGCCTCGTCGAGCGTGTCGGGCTCGGGCACCGGGTCGGGATCGGTGCGCGCCTTTCGGACCTTTTGCGCCACCGTGTCGGCGTCGTCGGTCATGTTGATGCGCGTGTAGTCGGAGGCATCGGACTTGCTCATCTTCTTGCTGCCGTCGCGCAAATTCATCACCCGCGCCGCCTCGCCGAGGATCAACGGCTCGGTGATCGGGAAGAAATCGACGCCGTAATCGCTGTTGAATTTTTGCGCGATGTCGCGGGTCAGCTCGAGGTGCTGCTTCTGGTCTTCGCCGACCGGCACGTGGGTCGCCTTGTAGGCGAGAATGTCGGCCGCCATCAGGTCGGGATAGGCATAGAGCCCGACCGAGGCGTTCTCGCGGTTCTTGCCCGCCTTCTCCTTGAACTGGGTCATCCGGTTGAGCCAGCCGAGCCGGGCCACGCAATTGAAGATCCAGGCCAGCTCGGCATGGGCCGAGACCTGGCTCTGGTTGAAGATGATGCTGCGCGCCGGGTCGATGCCGGCGGCGAGGAAGGCGGCGGTCACCTCGCGGGTGTTGGCGCGCAGTTCGGCCGGGTCCTGCCACACCGTGATGGCGTGGAGGTCGACGACGCAATAGATGCATTCGTGCGTCTCTTGCAAGGCGACGAAGTTGCGGATCGCGCCGAGATAGTTGCCGAGATGCAAATTGCCGGTCGGCTGGACGCCGGAGAAGACGCGATTCATGGGCTGGGTCTTTCGACTGGCCGGGAATTCCGCCGGCTTTATCGCCGCTCCCCCGGCCCGGGTCAAGGAGCGGTTCAATACCGCGCGCGTGGGGATGGCTGGGTTGGCCACGCGCGCGGCTCGGTCATGGAATTCAAGAAATCATCGGTAATGCGGCCCGCGCGCGGCGGACTCGAAACCGCGTCGCCGATGTGGAAAGGTCGGGGCATGGGACAGATGACCACGCGCCGGGCATTGGGCCGCACCGCCGGCGGGTTCGCGTTCGGTCTCGTTCTCGCTTGCTTCGCCCCGGCCGCGGCCCAGGACGAAGCCGGCTGGCGCGGCGCCGAATGGGGCATGGATGGGGCGGCGCTCGACCGCGTCTTCGGGTCCGACCTGACGCGACTCTCGGCGCCGCTCGATTTCGGGCCGCTGTATGTCGACCGTCTGTGGCGCGGTGTCGAGCTCGGCGGCTATCGCTTCACCGCCTTCCTGCAGATGGACCGCTCGACCGCGCGGCTGGCCCAGGTGCTGTTGGATATCCGCCGCCTCGAGGCGCCCGACCGGGTCATGGCGGCGGTGGTCGATGCCCTCGGCGGGCGCTACGGCGAACCGGCCTGTAGGGTCGAGGCGGCGTTTCCCGATGGCGCCACGGCGACGCTGGCGGCGACCTGGAACGGTTCCGGGTCGACGGTCCAGGCGGGCCTGATCGACATGAACATTCCCGGCATCCTGACCGAAGACCCCAATACCAAGCGCGACGTACGCCGGCCGTCCTATGAACGCCGGCGCATCAAGCGCAGCTCGCTGCCGCGGCGGGTCACGGTGCGGTTCCATGCCGCCGCGCGGACCGACCTCGATCTCGATTACTGCCGCGCGCCGGAGGAAGAATGATTACGACCGGCTGAGCGCCGCCCGCATGTCGGCCAGCGTCGCCGCCCGGGTCGCCAATACCGCGAGGCCGTAGACCACGACGCCGCCGCCGATGAGCGCGGCCAGGGCGGCGATCTTGACGACCAGTGTCGCGCTGAGCAGCGGCGCCACCAGCGGGGCCGCGACGAACAACGCCGCCGCCATCAGGGCGCTGGCCAAGACGATCCGGGGGGCGCGGCGTTTGAGGCGGGCATCGAAGCTGAGATAGCCGCGGCGATGCAGCAGGACGGTCAGCAGGGCGGCGTTGGTCCAGGCCGCCACGGCGTTGGCGAAGGCGAGGCCCAGGACGCCGAACGGCCCCATCAGCGCGATACTGGCGAGCACGTTCACGGCGACGGCGACGAAGGCCACCTTGACCGGGGTCTTGGTGTCCTGGCGGGCGAAGAACCCGGGCGCCAGGACGCGGACCGAGACATAGGCCGGGACCCCGATGGCGAAGGCGGCGAGCGCGCCCGCCGAGACCAGCGCGTCGGTCATCGTGAAGGCGCCGCGGACGAACAACACGGTCAGGATCGGCAGCGGAATCACGATCAGCGCCGCCATCGCCGGCATGCCGAGGAGCAGGCCGAGCTCGAGCGCCCGGTTCTGGGCGTTGAGCGCGGCGTCCGCCTCGCCGGCCTTGAGCAGCCGGGCGACCCGGGGCAGCAGCGCGGTGCCCATGGCGACGCCAACGATGCCGACCGGCAGCCAGGTGACGCGCTCGGCGTAATAGAGGTGGGAGATGGCGCCGACGCCGACGATCGACGCCAGCGCCGTGCCGACCAGGAGATTGATCTGCGCCGCGCCGGCGCCGATCGCCGCCGGCACCATCAGCCGCAGCATGCGCTTGACGTCGGGCGACAGGCGGGGGCGGGGCAGATGGAGGTCGATCCCGGCTTGGTGGCAGGCCCAGACCAGGATAAGGAATTGAAAGACGCCGCCGCAGGCGATACCGAGCGAAAGCGAAAACCCGGCCTCTTCCTGCGACGCCCAGCCGATCAGCAGCACGGCGATCATAACCACGTTGAGGGCGATCGGCGCCGCCGCCGCGGCGGCGAAACGATAGAGCGAATTGAGCACGCCGCTGAGCATCGCGCCGAGGGCGGCGAACAACAGATAGGGAAACGTCAGGCGGGTATATTCGACCGCCAGCGCCAGGGTTTCGGGGTTGTCGATGAACCCGGGCGCGACGATTGCGAGGAACCACGGCATCGCCGCTTCGACCGCGAACAGGAACAAGACCAGAATCGACAGCAGGCCGGCCAGCACCAGCTCGGCGAAGACCTGCGCTTCGGCCCGTCCGCGCTGCTCGAGGATGGCCGAAAAAACCGGCACGAAGGAGACGTTGAAGGCGCCCTCCGCGAACAAGTTGCGGAACATGTTGGGAAAGCGGAAGGCGACGAAGAAGGCGTCGGCGACTTCCTTGGCGCCGAGCACGTCGGCGATCAGGATATCCCGCGTAAATCCAAGAACCCGGCTGAGGGCGACGAAGCCGCTGACGGTGGCGAAGGAACGGAAAAGCCGCATCGGGTGCCGGTCACAGGGGGGGAGCTGAAACGGCCGCCATCGGCGTCATTCGGCGGCGGCGATCTTGGCGCCCTCCGCCGTCGCGGCGGCATCGCCGGCGGAGCCGTCGTCATCGCCGATCACCGCGCCGATCCGTTCGCGGATTTCTTCCAATTTGCGGTCGTGCTGAACCTTCATGCCAAAGACGTCCTTGACGTAGAAAACGTCGACCGCGCGTTCGCCATAGGTGGCGATCTTGGCGGTATTGATCTGCAGGTTGAGTGCCGCCAGCGTTCGCGTCACGTCATAGAGAAAGCCGGGACGGTCGCGGCCGTTGATCTCGATAATGGTATGGGTCGCACTGGCCTGGTTATCGATCAGCACGCGCGGCCGCACGGTGAAGACCTGGGCCCGTTCGGGCAGCCGCTCCCAGCCGTGGAGCGCCCGTTCGGGATTGATCTTGCCCGACAGGCTGTCGGCGATGAGCCGCGGCAGTTGCGGCAACCGGTCATCGCGGCCCACCGCCTCGCCGTCCTGGTTCTGCACCCAGAAGGTGTCGAGCGCCTTGCCGTTGGTCAGCGTGCAGACCGAGGCGACGACGATGTTGGTGTTGCTCATCGCCAGGGCGCCGGCGATGCGGGCGAACAGCCCCGGATGGTCGGGGGCGTAGATCGAAACCTCGGTGACGTCCCGCGCCGCGTCGATATGGGTCGCCACGGAGATCGCTTGCCCGTCCTGCTCCGCGGCGCGGATTTGCCGCGCGTGCCGGACCAGGGTGGCGATCTCGTGGCCCAGCCAATAGGTCGAGTTGCCGCGCGCGATATGGGCGTCGAACTCGGCTTCGGACCAGTCCGAAAGCTCGGGCCGCAGGCGATCGACGACGTCGCGCGCGCGCGATTGCACGCTGGCGTCGTCGAAGCGTCCCGACAGCACCTCTTCGGTGCGCCAGTAGAGCTCGCGCAGGAGCGCCGCCTTCCACCCATTCCAAACCGTCGGTCCGGTGGCGCGCATATCGGCCACGGTCAACACCAGCAGCATGCGCAGCCGCTCGGGGGATTGGACGATCGCGGCGAAGTCGGAGATCGTCTTGGCGTCGTTGATGTCGCGTTTCTGGGCGGTGTTGTTCATCAGCAGGTGATGGCGGACCAGCCACGCCACGTTCTCGGTCTCCTCCTCGCTGAGGCCGAAGCGGGGGCCGAGCCGCTCGGCGATCTCGGCGCCGAGTACGGAATGGTCGCCGCCCCGGCCCTTGGCGATATCGTGGAGCAGCACCGCGACATAGAGCGCCCGCCGCGACACCACCTTGTGGATGATGTCGGTCGACAGCGGGTGGTCCTCCTTGAGTTCGCCGGCCTCGATCGCGGCGAGGATGCCGATCGCGCGGATGGTGTGCTCGTCGACCGTGTAGACATGGTACATGTCGTGTTGCATCTGGGCGACGACGCGGCCGAAATCGGTGACGAACTTGCCGAACACGCCGGCCTCGTTCATCCGCTTGAGGGCTGTCGCCGGATCGTGGCGCGAGGCGAGCATTTCCAGGAACAGTTGGTTGGCCTCGGGATCGCGGCGCAATTCGGGCCCGATGCGATCGAGGGTTCGGGTGATCGCCCTGAGCGCGGTCGGATGGATATCGAGGTCGTGCGCCTGGGCAACGTGGAACAGGCGCAAGATGTCGACCGGCGCCGCCGCCAGCGCGGCCTCGCTCTTCACGGTCAGCCGCCCGCCTTCCAGGGGAAAGCCCTCGACCTCGCGGTGGCGGGTGATCAGCCGGCGTAGACCGGAGACGCGCTCGCGCTTTTGCTCCGATTCCAGCGCCGCGCAGAAAATGCGGGTCAGGTCGCCGACCTCCTTGGCGGTCAGGTAGTACCGCTTCATGAAACGCTCGACACGCTGTGTGCCGGCGTGATCCGTATAGCCCATCCGCTGCGCGATCTCGGGCTGGAGGTCGAAGGTCAGGCGGTCCTCGGGCCGTCCCGCCAGGTAATGCAGGTGGCAGCGAATCGTCCACAGCAGGTTCTGCGCCTTGGCGAAGTCCTGCGCCTCCTTTTCGGTGAACACGCCCTTCGCCACCAGGTCGCGAACGTCATCGACGCGGTAGATATACTTGGCGATCCAGAACAGGGTATGGAGGTCGCGCAAACCGCCTTTGCCGTTCTTGATATTGGGCTCGAGCACGTAGCGCGAATCGCCCATCCGCTGGTGGCGTGCGTCGCGCTCGGCGAGCTTGGCCTCGGCAAACGCCGCTTCGCTGCCGGCGATTACCTCGGTGCCGAAGCGATGGCGGAGCTCGTTGTGCAGCTTTTGGTCGCCCCAGATATAGCGCGCCTCGAGAACGGACGTGCGAATCGTCATGTCGTTGAGCGCGCGGCGGATGCAGTCGTCGACCGAACGGCTGGCGTGGCCGACCTTGAGACCCAGATCCCACAGCATATAGAGAATGTATTCGATGACCTGCTCGGTATGAGCGGTCGCCTTGTAGGGGTGGAGAAAAAGCAGATCGAGGTCGGACCACGGCGCGAGCTCGCCGCGTCCATAGCCGCCGACCGCCGTCACGCACAGCCTTTCACCGGCGGTCGGGTTGGCCCGCGGGTAGACGTCCTCGAAGGCGTGATCGTACAAAACACGCAGGATCTGATCCATCAGGAACGCGGTGGCGCGGACGTTTTCGGTCCCGCTGGCGCCATCCTCGTAGCGCCGCCGGATCTCGTCCCGGCCGCCTTTCAGTGCGTCCTTGAGGAGATTCAGGACAGCCGACCGCGAGTCCTCGGGGCGCGCCCGGCACCGGTCACGCACCTCATCGAGCCGGGCGATAATCTCGCGCCGGTCGATAATCTCGCGTTGCTTCGGAATCGTGCCCATGACGCTCCGTTTCCCGCTGCCGCCGTTCTTGGCCGTGTCGTGATACCATATAATACAGGATCCGGCCTATCGGCCGTAAATCCTATGCCGGCCCCACCAATCCCAATAATCCAATGCCGCCCAGTTGCCTGTTTATCATCGATGTGCAAAGCGGATTCATCAACCGGTGGACCAGCGACATTCCGGCCCGGGTCGAGGCCCTGCAGAACCGATTCGACCATCTCGTCGCGACCCGATTCTACAATCCCGAAGGCTCGTTCTATCGCCGCCTGATCGGATGGGATCGGTTCGCCCCGGGCAGCGATGACATCGCCCTGGCCTTCACGCCGCGGGTCGACGCGCGGATCGTCGACAAGGCGCAATATTCCTGCCTGACGGCCGAGGTCGCGGAATTCCTGACATCGAGCGGTATCGAGCGCGCCCATCTTTGCGGTATTGCGACCGACAATTGTGTCCTCAAGACGGCGGTCGATTTGTTCGAACGCGGCATCGAGCCGGTGGTAATGGCGGATTATTGCGCCAGCCATGGAGGCCCCGAATGCCATCAGGCCGGGTTGCTGCTGCTGGCCCGGTTCATCGGCGGCGACCAGATCGTCCACGGGTTGTGACAGATGTCATATTTTGGGCCCCGCCGCCGTGTTATGATTTGGGCATGATTAGGAACCTTTCTCGAGTAGCCGGCTTCGCCGCCGCGAGCGCCGCGGCGTTGATCGGCGGAACGCTCTACGCCCAGACCATGGCGCCGGGGTTCGACGCCACCGCGACCTATTGGGCCGGCCCGCCGCCGGCAGTAAAGGTCTCGATCAGCCACGACCTGCCCGAGGACCGGATCAGCGATGTCGAGCTGGTCCTGCCCGAAGGCGGCAGCGTTCGCGCCGAACGCCTCGACACCGACACCGTGACCGAAACGAGGACGGTGACCAGCGACAATTACGGCGCAAGCCCGGGGGCCGGTGTCGGCTTTGGCTTCGGCACCGGCGGTTATAGTGGGGGCGGCGTCGGGATCGGCTTCGGCTTCCCGATTTTCGGCGGCGGCAGCCGGACGACGACCACGACCGAGACGGTCACCAAGGAAATCCGGACCGAAGCCGAAATCGAAATCCAGGATAGCCGCGATTACGATATCAATTGGAGCTTCTACAAGATTCGGATCACGATCGCGCGGGCCAATGGCGGCTTTGACAACGTCGTGATCGGCGCTCCCCGGCCCTAGAGCAAGATCGTTCCGGATCGAATCGACCTGAAACGTGAATCTTGCTCTAACTCAATATGTTGGGGCGTGATTCACGGCTCATTTCGTTTCGATGTGAGCCGATCCCGCCCTAGCACGGCGGACGTTCCTCCGATGATTGCATGCCTTACGATGGCTTAACCCTGTTGGTTTAGGGTGTCCGAGATTGCGCTCGCCACGCCGAGCCGTCATTGTGTGCGCATGCTCGCAACCACGACGGGCGCTTCGCTCTAGGAGGACGACCCATGAACCGTCGGAACATCCTGATCGTGATCATCGGGCTCGCCGTCGGCGCGGCCCTCGCCGTCTGGCTGTTTGACGACTGGTATGTCGATCGCCGCGCCACCGAAACGCTCGACCAATTGTTTGCCGAATTGCCGCCCGGTTACACGGTGACCTACGACGACGCCGAGGCGTCCGCCATCAGCGGCGAGCTTACCGTGACCAAGCTTCGCATCGACGTCGATCTCGCCGAATTCGTCGCCGCCTACGGCGCCGAGATCGGGGAGCTGGCGGCCGACGACCCGGAAGCCGCGAAAGCGCTCAGCGAGATGGAGGACATGGTCCTTTCGGTGAGCGCCGACACTTGGCTCATCTCCGACGTCGATCTGGATCACAACCCGCCGCTCTTCATGACCCAAGAAGTGCAGGGCTTCACCTTCGATTTCGCGGATTTTCTTCCCGGCGAGGAAAGAGCGGCAATGGAGACGCTGTTCGGCGACACCGCCGTTCGCGGCAATCTTCGGCTTCGCTATTCGGCCGATCCGGAAAGCGGTGAGGTCGATATCCCCTACTATGAAATCGACATGGACAATATCGGCGCCCTCGAATTCTCGGCCAAGTTCGGCGGTTATTTCGTATGGCCCAACCCGGACCAGCCGTTCGCGGCAATGGCCAACCTCGATACCCTCACCATCGGCCACCTGACCTTCACCTATGACGATCATGCCTTCTTCGACCGGGTCCTGCGCCTGGTGGCGGCCGAGAACGGCCTCACGGTGGACGAGGTCAGGGAGCAGGCGGTGATGATGATCGGTCTATCGGCCGCCGACATCCCCGATACGCGGTTGCAGATGGCGGGAGTGGCCTTGGCGGAGTTCGTCAAGTCGCCGGGCCGGTTGACCCTCAAGCTGGCGCCGGCGGCGCCGGTCAACCTGATGGAACTCTCGGATTTGGCGGAGATCGATCCGGTGGCCGCCCTCGACAAGATCAACTTCAGTCTGACCAAGGAATAGAAAAGCGCCGTTTTACGGCTTGAGCAGCCGTCGCAGTTCGTAGAGCAATTCGAGGGCGTCCCGGGGGCTGAGCGCGTCCGGGTTGGCGGCGGCGAGTTTCTCCTCGACCGGTGATGGGCCCTTGGCCGCAATCCCCGAGCGCGGCCGCGGGGCGGCGCTGAACAGGGGCAGGTCGTCGGCGAGCTTGCTCAGCGCCCCGGCCTGTTCGCCCTGCTCGAGGGTCGTCAACACCTCCTCGGCGCGCGCGATGACGGCGGCCGGCAGGCCGGCGAGCTGGGCGACGTGGATACCGTAGGAGCGATCCGCGGCGCCGGGCGCGACCTCATGCAGGAAGACGACGTCGCCCTGCCATTCCTTGACCCTCATGGTGTGGCAGGAGAGCGCGTCGAGGCGGGCCGCCAACGCGGTGAGCTCGTGGTAGTGGGTGGCGAACAGGGCGCGGCATTTGTTTACGCCGTGCAGGTGCTCGACCGTGGCCCAGGCGATCGAAAGGCCGTCGAATGTCGCCGTACCGCGTCCGATCTCGTCGAGTATGACCAGGGCGCGGCTTCCCGCCTGATTGAGAATCGCCGCCGTTTCGACCATCTCGACCATGAATGTCGAGCGGCCGCGCGCCAGGTCGTCGGCGGCGCCGACGCGGCTGAACAGCCGGTCGACGATTCCGATGTGGGCTTCTTCGGCGGGCACGAATGAGCCCATTTGAGCGAGAATCGCGATCAGCGCGTTCTGGCGCAGGAACGTGCTCTTGCCCGCCATATTGGGCCCGGTCACAAGCCAAATCCGGTCGTCTTTGGAGAGGTCGCAGTGGTTGGCGACAAAGGCGGCCTCGCTACGCGCCGATAGCGCCGCCTCGACCACCGGATGACGACCGTTGCGGATTTCGAAATCGGTCCCGGAATCGACGACCGGACGGCAATAGCGGCCATCGACCGCCAATTCGGCGAGGCCGGCCACGGCATCGATGCGGGCCAACGCCCGCGCCGCCTGGGCGATCGGGTCGCCGTACTCGGCGACGTCGCCGACGAGGTCTTCGAACAATGCCAATTCGATGGCCAATGCCTTGTCGGCGGCGCGGCCGATGCGCTCTTCGAGATCTCCCAGCTCGACCGTCGTGAAGCGCATCGCATTGGCCATGGTTTGACGGTGGATGAACGGCTCGGCGAGCTTGTTGGCGTGCAGTGCGGTGACCTCGACGAAATAGCCGAGGACGTTGTTGTGGCGGACCTTGAGCGAGGCGACGCCGGTTTCCTCGCGGTAGCGCGCCTCGAGGCCGGCGATCAGTTTGCGGCTCTCGTCGCGCAGCGTGCGCTGTTCGTCGAGCGCTTCGGAGTAGCCGGCGGCGATGAAGCCGCCGTCGCGGGCGAGCACCGGCAGTTCCGGCGCCAGGGCGCGGTCGAGGCGATCGATCAACGGGTCGTGGTGGCCGATCTCGTTCAGGCAGCGCTCAAGCTCCGCCGGTGGCGTGTCGAGGCCGCCGCCGGCGAATGCGGCGCGCAGGTCCTGGGCCTGGCCCAGTCCGATGGCGATCGCCTGCAAATCGCGCGGTCCACCGCGGCCGATGGTGATCCGGGACAGCGCCCGCTCGATATCGGGGCATTTGCGCAGCAACGCCCGGACCCGGTCGCGGACCGCCGCGCCGTCGACGAAGTAGCCGACCATATCGAGCCGCCGGTGGATGGGTTCGGGCTCGGTCAGCGGCGCCGCCAGCCATTCCGCCAGCAACCGCGCGCCGGCCCCGGTTACGGTGCGGTCGACCACCGACAGCAGGCTGCCCTTGCGATCGCCTGACAGGGTCCGCAGCAGTTCCAGGTTGCGCCGCGTCGCAGCGTCGATCTCCATGACGCTGCCCGAGCCGGTGCGGCGTGGCGCATTCAGGCGCGGCAGCCGTCCCTTCTGGGTCAGCTCGACATAATCGAGGAGGGCGCCGGCGACGGCGATCTCGGCGCGTCCGAAAGCGCCGAAGGCGTCGAGCGCCTTGATGCCATAGGTTGCCTCCAAACGCCGCCGTCCGTTTTCGCTATCGAACCGGCTGTCCGGCTGCGGGGTCAGGATTTCCGTCCACTCGGCGAAGGTCTCGAACAGATCGGGACGCTGAACCAGCCGTTCCGGCACCAGCAACTCGCCGGGCTCGAGCCGGGCGAGCGCGGCACCAAGCCCCGCGGGCTCGACGGGCTCGACCGAAAAGTCGCCGGTCGACATGTCGAGCCAGGCCAACCCGAGCGCGCCGTGGGCATCGGCCAGGGCGGCCAGGTAATTGTGGCGGCGGGCGTCGAGGAGGGCGTCCTCGGTCAGCGTGCCGGGGGTGACCAGGCGCACGACTTCGCGGCGGACGACCGACTTGCTGCCGCGTTTCTTGGCGGCGGCGGGATCCTCCGTCTGCTCGCAGACGGCGACACGAAATCCATCGCGGATCAACCGCTGCAAATAGCCATCGGCGCTGTGCACCGGGACGCCGCACATCGGGATCGGGTTGCCGTCGTGGGAGCCGCGCTTGGTCAGCGTTATGTCGAGTGCGCGGGCGGCGGTCGCGGCATCCTCGAAGAACAGCTCGTAGAAGTCGCCCATGCGATAGAACAGCAGGCAGTCGGGATGGGCCGCCTTGATCTCCAGATACTGCACCATCATCGGCGACACATTATCGCGTTTTGCGGCGGGGGCCGGATCGGGGGAGTTTTGCGTCTCGGGCTTTGACATGATATGCGGCGGCAGGTGATATGGATGGTATTAGCATAGCCGTGGCGCCGACATCCATCGCCGGCCGGTGGGGCGGTGCCGTTCAAGGAGGAATTTAGTGGGCCAGGAAGTCATCAAAGAGGTGATTGCGCACTTCGCCGACGAGCCATCGTTTCGGGCGGCGGTCGACGCCCTCGTCGAATCCGGCGTCGACCGCAACGACCTCAGCGTGCTGGGGTCGCATGATTCGCTAGAGATCACGGACGCGGCCAAGTCGCCGTTCAGCAGTTGGCTGTCCTCGCTGGGCGGCGAGGTCAAGTATATCGGCCCGCTGGCGACCGCCGGCATGATCGCCGTCGCGACCGGGCCGACCGGAATTTTCTTCGCCGGGCTGGTGGCCGCCGCCGTCGGCGGTTATGCAGCCAAGGAGTTGCTCGACGACCTGACCTCGGTCGAGCATGCCGAGTCGTTCGCCCATGCGTTCGAGACCGGTGGCGTTATTCTGTGGGTGCGCGTCAGCGACGAGGCGCAAATCGCGGCCGCGAAGGAAATTCTCGCCGCCAACGGCGGCGACCGCATTCACCTCCACGAGCGCGATGCCGGCAAGGATGCTTGATCAAGCCACACGTTGCGCGCCGCGGCCGGGGTGCTAAGATTCCCAGCCGCTGCGCCGGCTGAAGCGGATACCGTATACCTCGTAGAAGCTAGGAGCGTTTGTCGCGGCTCCCGATCGAAAGGCCAACAATGTCCGTGAAGTCCAACCGCATCACCGAAGAAGAGGCCCTGCTGCTGCATGCGTCCGGCCGTCCCGGCAAGATCGAGATCGCGCCGACCAAGCCGCTGACCACGCAGCGCGATCTGTCGCTCGCCTATTCCCCGGGCGTCGCTGCGCCGTGCCTGCGCATTCATGACGATCCTGCGCTGGCCTACGACTATACGGCGAAGGGCAATCTGGTCGCGGTGATCTCGAACGGCACCGCGGTGCTTGGCCTCGGCGATCTCGGCGCGCTCGCATCGAAACCGGTGATGGAAGGCAAGGCGGTCCTGTTCAAGCGGTTTGCCGACATCGACGGCATCGATCTCGAGGTCGATACCTCCAACGTCCGCGAATTTATCGATTGCGCGCGGTTCCTCGGCAAGAGCTTCGGCGGCATCAACCTCGAGGACATCCGCGCCCCCGACTGTTTCGTTATCGAGCAGGAACTGCGGGAGTTGCTCGATATCCCCGTGTTTCATGACGATCAGCACGGCACCGCCATCATCGCCGCCGCCGGGGTGATCAACGCGTTGCATCTCACCGACCGTGACATTGCGGAGACCAAGTTAGTGATCAACGGCGCCGGCGCGGCCTCGATCGCCTGCGCCGAGTTGCTCAAATCGATGGGCATGCCCCACGAACACGTCGTCATGTGCGATACGCGCGGCGTCATCTACCAGGGCCGGGAAGACGGCATGAACCAGTGGAAGTCCGCTCATGCCGTCGACACCAAGGCGCGCACGCTCGAAGAGGCGATCGAGGGCGCCGATATGTTCTTTGGGCTCTCGGTGGCCGGCGCGGTCAGCCAGGCCATGGTCAAATCGATGGCCGACCGGCCGTTGGTCTTCCCGATGGCCAATCCCGAACCCGAGATCGACCCCGAGGACATCGTCGCCGTGCGCACGGACGCGATCATCGCCACCGGGCGGTCGGACTACCCCAACCAGATCAACAACGTGCTCGGGTTCCCCTACATCTTTCGCGGCGCCCTCGACGTCCGCGCCTCGACCATCAATGACGAGATGAAGATCGCCGCCGCCAATGCGTTGGCCGACCTCGCCCGGGAGGACGTGCCCGACGAGGTCGCCGCCGCCTATTCCGGCCGGCGCCTGCAATACGGCCCCGAATATATCATCCCGGCTCCGTTCGACCCGCGGTTGATCGAAGCGGTGCCGATGGCGGTCGCGAAGGCGGCGATGGACAGCGGCGTCGCCCGCCGACCGATCATCGATATGGACCGTTACCGGGCGGAGCTGTCGGCTCGTCTCGACCCGACGGCGGCCGGCCTGCAGGCGATCTTCGACAAGGTGCGCCAGCACCCGCGGCGCATCGTTTTCGCCGAGGGCGAGGACGAACGCGCGATCCGCGCCGCCGCGGCGTTCTACAGCGGCGGCTACGGGACGCCGATTCTGGTCGGCCGCGAAGAGCAAGTGGTCGAGACCATGGCGCGCATCGGCCTCGGTAAGGCCGACGGGTTCGAGATCCACAACGCGCGCCTATCGGAGCACAACAAGGCCTATACCGCGTTCCTTTATTCGCGCCTGCAGCGCAAGGGCTCGCTCTATCGCGACTGCCAGCGCATGGTCAACAACGACCGCAACGTGTTCGCCGCCTGCATGGTCCAGATGGGCGACGCCGACGCCATGGTGACCGGGCTGAGCCGGCGTTTCGCCGTTTGCTACGACGAGGTGCGCCGCGTTCTCGACCCGCAGCTCGGCCAACGGGTCATCGGCGTGACTATCGCGTTGGCGCGCGGGCGCACGGTCTTCATCGCCGACACCTCGGTTCACGAGCTGCCGACGGCGGTCGAGCTCTGCGATATTGCCAGCCAGACCGCAGCCTTGGCGCGTCAGATGGGGCACGAGCCGCGGGTCGCTTTGCTATCGTTCTCCAATTTCGGCAACCCCATCGGCGAGGTCACCGAGCGCGTGCGCGACGCGGTGCGGCATCTCGATTCGCGGCAAGTCGATTTCGAATTTGACGGCGAAATGTCCGCCGACGTGGCGCTCGACCCGGAGATCATGCAACTCTACCCGTTCTGCCGCCTGTCGGGGCCCGCCAACATTCTCATCATGCCCGGGCTGCACAGCGCCAACATTTCCGCCAAACTGTTGCAGAAACTCGGCGGCGGCACGGTCATCGGGCCGATTCTGCAGGGCCTGTCGAAGCCGGTGCAGATCGTGCCTATCGGCTCGACCGTTTCGGACGTGGTCAATCTGGCCGCCGTCGCCGCCCATGACGCGATCGACGGGACGCTTTTCTAACCACGCGGCGACGGAGTCGCAGCGACGCCGGAGGTGGCTTCTTGCTCAGTTGGTGCCGTAGACGGCGACCTCGCCGACCGCGTAGGTGCCGCCCAGGTTGCTCATGATGATGCCGTCGAAGCCCTTGGTGAAGGTGCGGTCGCTGGCGACGATGGTTTCCTTGCCGTTGACATAGACCGCCATGTCGCCGTTGGGGTGGCGGAACCATTGGATGTATTGGTCCTGTCCCTCGGTGAGTTGGACTTGCGATTTGGCTGTCTCGACGACGCCGCTGCCGATCGCGGAATAGCGGACCAGGGCCAGTGACGGATTGCCGCCGGGGGCATAGACGATGCGATAGCCTTCGTCGCTCTGCCCGGCGATATAGGGGCCGAACTCGAAGCGGCCGGGCTCGTTGCGGGTGCGGAGGACGAGGCGGATATCAAATCCGTTGGCAATGCCCAGTGCGGTATAGATGTCGCCACGGGTCGCCGCCGGCTGCTGTTGCTGCTGCTGATTTTGCGGCGGCAGCACCTGTTGCAATACGGCGCCTAGCAATTGTTGGCCGACCGTGCCTTGGGGCTGACCCGGCTGACTGGTCGATTGCTGCGCTTGATTTTGAATGCTGACCAAGCCGAATTCCCGGTTCATCTCGAAGCGGCCGGAGCGCACGGTCCAGGGCGGGTTGGCGCTGTAATTGCCGTCGGCGAACTCCTCGATCATCAGCAATCGGGACCATGGCCAGTCGTAGCGCGCGGTCAACTGCCTGAGTTCCTTGATGTACTTCTTCTTGGCCAGGCCTTCGTTCGCGCCCTTATCGATCAATGCCTTCAATTCGCTCAGCAACTTGTCGGAGTTGGCCGGCGACAGCCACGGCGGGTTGCTCTGGGCCGTGGCGTCTGCGGCGCCGGCGAACACGCCGACGGCAACGATCAAGCCGAGCATGGGGTGGTGGTTTCTCATCGCGGTGCCTCCCTCAATTTACTCGATCGGCCATGGCGCGTTTTCTTGCGCAAGAAGTGCGATATGGTAGAGGACCCTGGGGCGGCGAACAGTGACAGGGATTACACAAGGGTTCGTGATGGCGCCGCGGCCGCGGAAAAATGACGTTTTGCTCACCACCACGCTGTTGACCCTGCCGGTCGCGGCGGCCCTCGGCGTGCTCGTGGTGGTCGGCTGGCTGGCGCCGCTGCCGGCACTGGCGGCGGCGGCGTTCTGCGCACTCGTTGTCGCCGCGTTGGTTTGGCGTCATCTCCGGGATATCGAGATTTTACGCCACGTCGCCGATGGGCTCAGGAGCCCCGAACGCGAACAGGTTCCGGCGGTTGCCGAAGGTTCGTTGGTCGCCGGGCTCGATGGATCGCTGCGCCGCCATCGGCGGGAGTGGCGCGCCCAGGACGAACACCTGAGGACGCAATTGGCGGCCGATGAAATCATCATCGACAGTCTGCCCGATCCGATCCTGACCCTCGACCAGCAAATGCGGCTGGTGCGGGCCAATGCGGCGTCGCGGTCGGTGCTGAGCCGGGTCGCCGCCGGGCAGGATCTATTGGCCACTTTGCGTCACCCGAATGTCATCGACGCCGTTCAGCGGACGCTCGAGGAGGGAACCGGACAAGAGGCCGAGTTCACGCTGCCGGGGGTCGTCGACCGCGCTTTCAGCGCCCGCGTCCGGCGGCTGAGCGAGCAATCGGCGGACGGTGCGGTTCTCGTTTTAACGCTTCATGATCTGACCGAGGTCAAGCGCGCCGACCGCATGCGGGCCGATTTCGTCGCCAACGCCAGCCATGAGTTGCGGACGCCGTTGTCGGCGTTGATCGGCTTCGTCGAAACCCTGCGCGGTCCGGCCGCGGGCGACGCGCGCGCGCGGGCACGTTTCCTCGGCATCATGCAGGAACAGGCGGGGCGCATGGCGCGCCTGATCAATGACCTGTTGTCGCTGTCACGGATCGAACTCAGCGAGCATGCGCGGCCGACGCAACACGTGGATCTTGTGGCCGCCATGCGCCGCGCTGCCGAGAGCCTGCAATTGCAAGCGCAGGAGAAGGAGATGTCGATCGATCTCCGTCTCGAACTCGATCCGGCTCCGGTGATCGGTGACGGCGACCAACTCGAGCAAGTGGCGCAAAACCTGGTCGACAATGCGATCAAGTATGGCCCTGCCGGCACCGCGGTCACGGTGACAGTCGCCACCAGCGGCCGCGGCCCGCTCGACAGGCTCGCGCCCGGTGAAAGTGTCGTTTCGGTCTCGGTCCACAACGCCGGCGACGGTATCGCTCCCGAGCATCTGCCGCGGCTCACCGAGCGGTTTTACCGGATCGATCCGGCACGCTCGCGGGAACTCGGCGGCACCGGCCTCGGCCTGGCCATCGCCAAACACATCGTCAATCGGCATCGCGGCTCGCTGACCATCGAAAGTTCGCCGGGTCGCGGCGCCACTTTTTCGGTTTATCTGGTCGCCGCCGAAAACGCGCCACAGCGTCCAGCGGACCGGCGCCGGAATGATTCGGACGAGGTCAAAACAGCGCGCGTCCGATATTGCAATTATTCCATGCCAAGGAGGGATAGGATGACAAGGTGGAAACCCAAGAGACCGCGGCTCGGCCCGGTGTTCGGCTCGGTATCGCTGGCCGCATTGATATGCGCCGGCGCCGCCGACGCCGGCGAAACAGTCACCGTGACCATGACCAAGGAGCAATGGGAGACGCTGCAAAATCTCCTGCCGCGGCTCAACCAGCTCGAGTCCCAGGTCCAGGACAACGCGCAGAACCTTAGGCTCCAGGAGGGGCAGACCCAGAATATCAACCAGCGGGTCGAACAGATTTCGGGAACCGCGGTCAATCCCGACCGCATTCCGGACGAGGGCTCCCTGGTCAATAGCGGGAAGAAGGGCATGACCTTCGAATTGTCGGGCCAGGTCAATATGGGCGTCATGGCCGCCGACAGCGGCGACGGTCCCGGCATCACCGACAATGACCGCAAGGTCTGGGTCGTCGACAACGACAACTCGTCATCGCGCTTCCGTTTCAAGGTTAGGGCGCCGATTGACGACCACTGGAGCGCCGGCGCCACGATGGAACTGGAGGTCGAGCAGAACGCCAGCAACGAGGTCAACCAGGACGACGACGAGACGCGGAGTTTCGATTTCAATTTGCGCAAGGCCGAGGCTTTCATCAAGAACAAGGAATACGGCAAGATCACCGTTGGCCAGGGCGACATGGCCTCGAACGGCATCAGCGAGCAGGATCTTTCCGGAACCACGGTCGCCGGCAAGTCCGAGGTCGAAACGATCGGCGGCGGTTTGGACTTCCGCTTGGACCCCTCCGGCGTGCTGAGCGGCAATACGGTCAACGATTATTTCGACAACCTCGACGGCCTCAGCCGGCAACAGCGGGTGCGCTACGACACGCCGACCTTCGCCGGTTTCTCCCTGTCGACCAGCTACGGCGATGGCGGACAGTGGGATGCGCGCGGCCAGTACAAGCAAAAGCTCGACGTCGCCGGCGGCCTCAAGGTGGTCGCCGCCGCGGGCTGGTACACCGACACCGATGTCCCCAACAACGAAGGCGTCGAGGGCATCAGCGGCTCGGCCTCTGTGCTGCACGTGCCGACCGGCCTGTTCGTCACCGGCGCCTACGGCACGGTACTCGACACCGCGACCGGCACCGATCCGGAACCGTCTTTCTACTATGTCAAGGGCGGCATCCAGCAGAAATGGTTCAGCTTCGGCAAGACCGCCGTCTCCGGCAATGTGTGGATGGGCTGGGACTATTTGAACAACGGCAGCGAATCCGACAATTACGGCGTCCAATTGGTGCAGAACGTCGACGCCAGCGGCACCGAAATCTATTTCGGCGGTAACTATTTTTCGGTCACCGATCCGGCCGAGGATCCCTACCAGGACATCTGGGTCGGCCTCCTCGGCGTGCGGCAGAAATTCTAGAGCACGGGGGAAACACGGCCATGACATCGAAAATGCGATACCTGATTATTCCCGCCCTCGTTGTGGCCCTCTCGGCCTGCGTCGGCGGCGAGGATTTCGCCTATGACGGGCCGGACGAGATCAAATCCGGCCCCGGCCTCTTCACCGGCAAGGACGGCGTCTACAGTTTCTCGGTGCCCTATCCCGACTAGCCAGCGGCCGACACCGCGGCCGGTTCGGTCGGGGTGTCACGAAACTGTCATCCAACTGTAGTAAATCTAAAGCGCGGAACGATTAGGGTGCGGCTCGCCGGACGGCCGCCGGGCGGCCGGATATTCCCCGTTCCCGCGCAGGAGGACTCGACGTGTTGAAGAAAACCATGCTTTTCGCCGCCATGGCGAGCGTTATCCTGGCCGCCGGCGCCACCGAGGCGCGCGACCAGATCCGAATCGTCGGTTCGTCGACGGTATTTCCCTTCTCGACCGCGGTCGCCGAGCGGTTCGGCCGGACCAGCGGGTTCAAGACTCCGGTCGTCGAGAGCACGGGATCGGGCGGCGGCCTGAAGCTGTTTTGCTCCGGCGTCGGCACGCAGCACCCGGACATGACCAACGCTTCGCGTAAGATCAAGGACTCCGAGATCGAATCCTGCGCCAAGAACGGCGTCACCGATATCACCGAAGTGAAGATCGGCTTTGACGGCATCGTGCTGGCCAACGCCAAGTCGACGCCGCAGATGACCGTCACCCTCCAGCAGCTGTGGCAGGCTCTGGCCAAGGATGTTCCCGACGCCGACGGCAACCTGGCCCCCAATCCCTACAAGACGTGGGGCGAGATCGACCCGGCCCTGCCGGCGCACAAGATCGAGGTCCTCGGCCCGCCGCCGACCTCGGGCACCCGCGATGCCTTCGTCGAGTTGGCGATGGAGGGCGGCTGCAAGACCTTCGGGTCAATCGCCGCGCTGAAGAAATCGGACAAGAACCAGTACAAGGCGGTCTGCCACACGATCCGCGAAGACGGCGCCTACGTCGAAGCCGGCGAAAACGACAATTTGATCGTCCAGAAGCTGGAGGGCGACAGCGAATGACTCCACTGATTCTAGTGGTCGAGGACGAAGCCTCGTTGGTCACCCTGCTGCGCTACAATCTGGAAAAGGCCGGGTTCCGCGTCGCCGAGGCGGTCGACGGCGAGGAAGCCTTGATGGTCGTGGCCGAGGAACTGCCCGACCTTATCGTGCTCGATTGGATGCTGCCCGTGGTCTCGGGCATCGAGGTCTGTCGCCGTTTGCGGCGCCGGCCCGAAACCCGGAACATCCCGGTCATCATGCTGACCGCGCGGGGCGAGGAGGGCGACCGCGTGCGCGGTCTCGACAGCGGCGCCGACGACTATGTAACCAAGCCGTTCTCGCCGGAAGAGTTGGTCGCCCGCATTCGCGCGGTGCTGCGCCGGTCGCGGCCGGCGCTGGCCGCCGACATGCTGAGCTTCGAGGACATCGAGATGGATCTCACCGCGTCATCCGCGGCGGCCGCCGCGTCCACCTCGGCCCGACCGAATTCCGTCTGCTGCGCCATTTCCTCGAACACCCGGGCCGGGTGTTCTCGCGCGAGCAGCTGCTCGATGCGGTGTGGGGCCGCGACGCCTATATCGAGCCGCGCACGGTCGATGTCCATATCCGTCGATTGCGCCGGGCGCTCAACGACCAGCAGGCGCCCGACCCCATCCGCACGGTCCGCTCCGCAGGCTACGCTCTCGACCTCGAAGCGGCCTGACTGCCCACCGTCGTTCGGAATTTAATCGAGACCATGCGCGCCCTGGGCGGCCACTGCGATCCGCCGTGCCTGGTCACCGAAGCAGACCAGCCGCACTTCCGTTAGCGTGGCGTCGTCCGCGAGTTCCGCGGTGATCGTGGCGATCGCGATCCGCGCCGCCCGCTCGGCGGGAAAGCCGTAGATTCCGGTGCTGATACCGGGAAAAGCGATGCGGCGCAGACCGTGTTCCTGTGCCAGCCGCAGGCTCTCTCGGTAACACGCGGCGAGCAGCGCGTCCTCGTCGTGGCCGCCGCCGCGCCATACCGGCCCCACCGTGTGGATGACGTGACGGGCCGGCAAACGGTAGCCCGCGGTGATTCGTGCCTGACCGGTCGGGCAGCCGCCGATCGCGCCGCATTCTTCGAGCAGGTCCGAGCCGGCCGCGCGATGGATGGCGCCGTCGCCGCCGCCGCCGAGCAGGCTCTCGTTGGCGGCATTGACGATCGCATCGACCTCCTGCGTCGTGATATCGCCTTCGACGATGGTGATCCGCGGGTCGGCCGTCATCTCCCTTTCGCCTTGCAACGCATCACGGACCGGATTCAGCCTTCGCCGTTGGCCCGTTCGATCGCTTCCAGTATGAGCCGGCAGGCCTCCTCGGTTTCGCCCCAGCGCACGACCTTGGCCCACTTGCCTTTCTCGAGGTCCTTGTAGTGTTCGAAGAAGTGGCCGATCTGCTCGATCAGGATCGGCGGCAGCTGGCGGTAGGAGGCGACATTGGAATAGAACGGGTGGAGCTTGTCGACCGGCACGGCGAGGATCTTTTCATCCATCCCTGCTTCGTCCTCCATCATCAGCACGCCGATCGGGCGCGAGCGAATGACCGCACCGGGGACCACCGGAACCGTGCTGACCACCATCACGTCGCAAGGATCGCCGTCATCCGACAACGTGTGCGGCAGGAAGCCGTAATTCGACGGATAGAACATCGCCGTGTGGAGAAAGCGGTCGACGTACATGGCGCCCGATCTTTTGTCGACCTCGTACTTGACCGGGTTGCCGCCGAGCGGGATCTCGATGATGACATTGAGGTCCGTGGGCGGGTTCTCGCCGGTCGCGATGTGGTCGAGATTCATGCCGCGATGGCCTCCTCGGGGTGGACGAAATCGTAGCCCAGCGCCTGGGCCACGGCCGGGTAGGTGACGAGGCCCTTATGGACGTTGAGGCCGCGCATCAGGTTGTGGTCCTCGGCCAAGGCGCGGCGGTAGCCCTTGTCGGCGAGCGCCAAGGCGAACGGCAGCGTTGCGTTGTTGAGGGCGATCGACGACGTGCGGGCGACGGCACCCGGCATGTTGGCGACGCAATAGTGGACGACGTCGTCGACCAGGTAGGTCGGGTCGGCGTGGGTCGTCGCCCGGCTGGTCTCGAAGCAGCCACCCTGATCGATCGAGATGTCGACCAGGACCGATCCCTTCTTCATCCGCCGCACGATGTCGCGGGTGACCAGCCTCGGCGCCGCCGCGCCCGGAACCAGCACCGCGCCGACCACCAGATCGGCGCCGAGGACGTGCTGCTCGATCGAATCGCGGGTCGCGTAAATGGTGTTGAGCATCGGCCCGAATTGGAGATCGAGCGCATAGAGCTGCTGCAAGCTGATGTCGACGACCGTGACATGGGCCTCGAGGCCCATCGCCATGCGCGCCGCGTTGGTGCCGGCAACGCCGCCGCCGAGAATGACCACTTTCGCCGCCGCGACCCCGGGCACGCCGCCGAGCAGCATGCCGGACCCGCCCTGTTGTTTCTCCAGGCAATGGGCGCCGGCCTGGATCGACATCCGCCCCGCCACCTCGCTCATCGGTGACAGCAGCGGCAATCCCTTGCCGCCCGGTCCGGTCACGGTTTCATAGGCGATCGCGATACAACCCGACTTGACCAACCCCTTGGTCTGACGCGGGTCGGGGGCGAGGTGCAGGTAGGTGAACAACACCTGTCCCGCGCGCAGCATCCGGATCTCGCTCGGCTGCGGTTCCTTGACCTTGACCACCATCTCGGCCTTGGCGAAAACCTCGGTAGCGGTCTTGGAAATCTTGGCCCCGACGGCGCGGTAATCGGCGTCGGTGAACCCGATTCCTTCGCCGGCCGTTGTCTCGACCAGGATCTTGTGCCCGTGTTCGTTCAATTCGCGAACGCTCGCCGGCGTCAGGCCGACACGGTTTTCCTGCTTCTTGATCTCTTTGGGAACGCCGATGAGCATGTTCTTGTACTCCCCTGCGGATGTCGGTTGTACCCCCGTTCATGCCCGATTCGATGGGCCGGTTCAACAATGGTACGCCGGTCACCGGGGGCGGCGCCATCCCTTCCTTCGATCGCTGCCGCCGGGTCCCGTCATGCGGGTGCCGCGCGGCGGGAGACCCGGGCCAGATAAAGCGCGAGTAGCACCGAGGGCACCCCGATCACCGCGACATAGACGAAGAAGTAGGCATAGGCGTCGGGATTGAGCACGCTGCCGTCGGCGGCCACCTGCACGCCCAGGCCTTCGGCGACGAGACCCGAGAAGCCGCCGATGAGCTTGCCCGGCAGCGTCATCAGCGAGCTGAACAGGGCGTATTGGGTGGCGGTGTAGTTGGCGCTGGTCAGGCTCGACAGATAGGCGATGAAGACCGAACCGGCGAGCCCGCCGGTGACGTTGTCGGCGCTGATTACGACCGTCAGCATCCAGATGTTGTCGCCGGCCAGCGCTAGCAGCGCGAACAGCAGGTTGGTCGCGGCGATCAGCACGGCGGCGAGAACCAGCGGCCGCATGATACCGAAGCGGACCACCAGGGTGCCGCCGACGAAGGCGCCGAAGATCGTCATCGCGAGCCCGAAAACCTTGGCCACGTTGGCAACGTCGGTCTTGGTGAAGCCGAGGTCGTAGTAAAACTTGGTCGCCATCGAGCCCATCGTGATATCGCTGATGCGGAACAATCCGATGAAGATCAGGATGACCACCGCCAACGCCTCCTTGCGGGTGAAGAAGTCGACGAAGGGGCAGACGACGGCGCCGATGAACCACGCCGAGATCGCCCGCCAGCGCGCCGGCATGGCAGCGTTGCGGGCGAGGAAGGCGACGACCCGCTCCTCGCGGGCCCAGGCGTCGGCATCGCGGACATGGTCGGGTTCGCGGACGATCAGCACGGTGACGATGCCGACCAGGGTGCAGGCGGCCATGGTCAGATAGGCGACGGCCCACGAGCCGAACTCGGCGACGTAGAGGGCGCCCGCCCCGGCGACCAGGATCGCGATCCGGTAGCCGAGCTGGTAGGTCGCGGCCATGGCCCCCTGCAGCGTGCGTTCGACCGCCTCGATGCGATAGGCATCGAGGGCGACATCCTGGGTCGCGGAGGAAAAGGCGACGAGCAGGGCGAACAGCGCGATCGCGGTGAGATCGGTGCGCGGATCGGTCAGCGCCATCCCGCAGAGGCCGAGAGCGATACCCACCATGGCGAGCAGCATCCAGCTGCGTCGCCGCCCCAGGCGCCGGGTCAGAACCGGCAGCGGCGTGCGGTCGACCACCGGGGCCCAGAAGAATTTGATCGAATAGGTCAGGCCGATCCACGAGAAGAACGCGATGGTGGCCGGGTCGTAACCCGATTCGGCGAGCCAGAACTGCAGCGTGGTGAAGACAAGAAGGAACGGCAGGCCGGCGGAGAAGCCGAGGAACAGCATGCCGACGACGCGCGGATGGAGGTAGACGAGAAACGCCGCCCGCCAGCTCCGCGCCGGCGCCGCGCCCGTCGCCATGCCCCGCTCAGCCAAGTTTTTCGGCCACCAGTTCCGCCAGCCCGCGCTGCGGACGGGCGCCGATATGGGAGATGATCTCGGCCGCCGCGATGCTGCCGATCCGTGCACAGCCGGCGAGCGGCCGCTCCTGGGTCAGGCCGTGCAGAAACCCGGCGGCATAGAGATCACCGGCGCCGGTGGTGTCGATCACCGCGGCGACCGGCTCGGCGTCGACGATGTGGACTTCGTCGCCGGAAACGATCACCGAGCCCTTGGCGCTGCGGGTCAGCGCCGCGATTTCGCAATGACCGCGCACGTGCTGGAGCGCGCTGTCGAAACTCTCGACCTCATAAAGCGATGTGATCTCGGCTTCGTTGGCGAACAGGATGTCGACATGGTTTTCGGTGAATTCGCGGAGGCCCGTGCGGTGACGATCGACGACGAAGGGATCGGAGAGCGTCAACGCGACCCGCCGGCCGGCTTCGTGGGCCGCCGTGGCGGCCGTGAAAAAGGCTTCGCGGGCGTCCGGCGGATCCCACAAATAGCCCTCGAGATAGGTGACCGAAGCGGCGGCGACCTGGGCGCCGTCGATATCCTCGGGGCCGAGCTCGCCGCAGACGCCGAGGAAGGTTTGCATCGTGCGTTCGCCGTCCGGCGTGACATAGACCAGGCACATGCCCGTCGGCGTGCCGTCGGCGGCGGCCGGCGGCGTCGCGAAATCGATGCCCACCGAGGTGATGTCGTGGCGGAAAATGCCGCCCAGTTGATCGTCGCTAATCTTGCCGATGAAGGCACCGCGGCCGCCCAGGGAGGCGAGCCCGGCGATGGTGTTGGCGGCCGACCCGCCGGACATCTCCGTCGCCGGCCCCATGGCATCGTAGAGCCGCTTTGCGCCCGCCGCATCGACCAGGGTCATCGCGCCTTTGACGAGGCCGTAAGACGACAGGAACGCGTCGTCGGTCTGGCCGATGACGTCGACGATCGCATTGCCGATGCCGAGGACATCATGGGTCGGGGCTGGCGCCAAAATTTAGCTCCTTTGGGCTGGATTGCGCGGCGCAGTATAGCCGCCGACCGGGCGCGGGCAAGCGCGGCCCTTGTTCGGCGCCGGACAGCCGACTAAACATGATGACCGATGCACGTCCACCCAGAACAGGTCCCATGATGAAGGCCGTCATTCCCAGCCCGATCACGCCGCCGGCGGGCGTTTCCGGCCCTGCCGCCGCAGCACCGACGGGGGGCCAGAAGACATGATCACCGCGCTCTTCCGCGCCTTCGACAATCTCGGCGACCGCGGTCTCCGCCGCTTCATTTGGTATAGCGTGGGCGGCGCCATCGCCATCCTCGTCTTGCTCTGGGTTCTGGTCACGCTTCTCCTGACCCAGTCGGCGATCACCGCGATCCCGTGGCTCGATACCGCGATCGACGTTCTCGGCGGGGTCGCCGTCCTGGTGCTGTCATGGCTGCTGTTTCCCGGCGTCGTCGGGCTGGTCAGCGGCGTGCTGCTGGAAGGCGTCGCCAAGGCGGTCGAGGCACGGGACTACCCCGACCTGCCGCCGCCGCGCGAGCAGGGCTGGGGAGAGATAATCCGCACCACGGCCAAGTTCGCCGGCGTGCTCGTCTTCGCCAACCTGATCGTGCTGCCGCTGTACCTCATCCCGGTGGTCAACATAGTGGTCTTCTATACCCTCAACGGTTATCTTCTCGGCCGCGAGTACTTCGAGCTGGTGGCGTTGCGCCGCCTCGACGAAAAATCGGCGATCGAGATGCGGCGGCGCGGTCGTCTGCGCTGGTTCACCGCCGGGCTCGTGATCGCCTTCCTGATGACAATCCCGGTCCTCAACCTGATCATGCCCATCATCGCCACCGCCTTTCTGGTCCACCTCTTTCAAAACTCCGGAACCCGATGACGAAATCGCTCCGCGCACCAGCCGGCCGCCTGATTGGGCTCGCTTGCAGTCTTTTCCTGGTCGCTGGCTGCGCCGCCAAAACCGCGACCGCGCCCGAACCGACGAGCGCGGCGCCGCGGATCACCTCGGTGCCGCAGAGCTTCGCCGCGGACCGGCTGCAGGGCATGGACAGCGACAACCTCAACCGCCTGCTCGGCACGCCCGGCCTGCTGCGGCGCGACGGCCCGGCGCAAATCTGGCAATACGTCGATCAGGCCTGCATCCTCGACCTGTTCCTCTACGAAAACGGCAGGCGTCACTACGTCGAATATGTCGAGGCGCGACCGTCGCGGGTCGATGGCGGGGTGCCGCCGACGGTGCAGTCCTGTCTCGACGGTATTCTGAGCGACCGCCGGCCGCTGACCAGTTGATCCGCCGACCGCACCGCACGCGGTTTCTGGTCGCTCGACTCGCGGCCTTCCATCCGGCAATCTGAGGCCGTCGATGACTGCCGCCGAGACGCCCGTGACCGCCACTCAGAAGTCGCCGCTCAAGCACCTCTTCCTGGTCGACGGGTCGGGTTATATCTTCCGTGCCTACTATGCGTTGAAGACACCGATGAACCGGCCCGACGGGACGCCGGTGGGCGCGGTCTACGGCTTCATCAACATGCTGCTGAAGCTGCTCAAGGATGCCGAGGTCGACCACATCGCGGTCATCTTCGATCATGCGCGCAAGAATTTCCGCAACGACATCTATCCCGACTACAAGGCCAACCGGGAAGCGCCGCCGGAAGACCTGATTCCGCAATTCGACCTGATCCGCGATGCCACCCGGGCGATGAACCTGCCCTGCGTCGAAATGGAAGGCTTCGAGGCCGACGATTTGATCGCGACCTATGCCCGCCAGGCGGCCGCCCTTGGCTCCGATGTCACCATCGTGTCGTCGGACAAGGACCTGATGCAACTGGTCGACGGCCGGGTCAACATGATGGACCCAATCAACAACCGTGCCATCGGCCCCGACGAAGTGGTGGAGAAATTCGGCGTCGGTCCCGAAAAGGTCGTCGATGTCCAGGCGCTCGCCGGCGATTCGACGGACAATGTGCCGGGGGTGCCGGGCATCGGGGTCAAGACCGCGGCGCAGCTAATCGGCGAATATGACGACCTCGATACGTTGCTCGACCGGGCCGAAGAGATCAAGCAGCCGAAACGGCGCCAGAACCTGATCGAGTTCGCCGACCAGGCGCGCATGTCGCGGGAGTTGGTGCGCCTGCGGGACGACGTCCCGGTCGCGGAGACCTTGGACGATTTCGCCAAGCGCGCGCTCGACCCGGAGCTCCTCATGCCGTTCCTCGAGGAGCAGGCCTTCAAGTCGATCATCGCCCGGCTCGAGAGCGAACTCGGCGTCGAGGCGACCGGCGGCACGGCGGCGGGCGCACCGGCCGGCGATGCGAGCTATGAGTTGGTCCAGACCGAGGACGCGCTCACGCGGTGGATCGATCGCGCATACGCGGCCGGGATCGTCGGTGTCGACACGGAAACGACGTCGCTCGATGCCATGCAGGCGGAGCTGGTCGGCATCTCGATGGCGGTGGTCCCGGGCGAGGCCTGCTACATCCCGGTGGGCCACAAGGGCGGCGGCGTCCAGGGCAACCTCGACCTTGGCGACGGCCCGGCGTCGGAGACCGAACGGCCGCCCCAAATCGCCCTCGACACCGTGCTCGGTCTGCTGCGGCCGCTGCTCGCGGACCCGTCGATCCTCAAGGTCGGGCACAATCTGAAATACGACATGCAGCTATTGCACCGCTACGACGTGCCGGTGACGCCGGTCGACGACACGATGGTGTTGTCCTATGTGTTGGAGGCGGGGATGCACGGCCACGGCCTCGATGAACTCGCCGAGCTCCATCTCGGCCACCGCACGATCAAGTTCAAGGAAGTCGCGGGCAGCGGCAAGGACCAGGTCACCTTCGATCACGTGCCGCTCGACAAGGCCTGCGATTACGCGGCCGAGGACGCCGACATCACGCTCCGCCTCCACCAGGTGCTCAAGCCGCGGCTCGCGACCGCGCACAAGACCGCGGTCTATGAGCGCATCGAACGGCCGCTGATCGACGTCTTGGTGGCGATGGAATGCGCCGGCATCCTGGTCGACCGTAAGGTCCTCGAAAAGCTGAGCAAGGATTTCACCAAGCGTCTCGGCGTCCTCGAGAAGGAAATCTACAAGCTCGCCGACGGCGAGTTCAACATCGGCTCGCCGAAACAGCTCGGTGAGATCCTGTTCGACCGCATGGGCATTTCCGGCGGCCGCAAGACCAAGACCGGCGCCTACGGCACCGGCGCCGACGTGCTCGAAGGCCTCGCCGCCCAGGGCCACGACTTGCCGGCGCGGATTCTCGATCACCGCCAACTGGCCAAGCTCAAGAGCACGTATACCGACGCGCTGGTGCGCTACATCAACCCCGACACCGGCCGCGTCCACACCTCCTACGGCATGGCCATCGCCTCGACCGGCCGGCTGTCGTCGACCGACCCCAACCTGCAGAACATTCCGGTGCGGACGGAAGCCGGGCGCAAGATCCGCGAGGCGTTCGTCGCCGCCGAGGGCAACAAGCTGGTCTCGCTCGACTATTCGCAGATCGAGCTGCGCCTGCTGGCCCATGTCGCCGATGTGGCGTCGCTCAAGGACGCCTTCCATGCCGGGCTCGACATCCACGCCATGACCGCCAGCGAGATCTTCGGCCTGCCGATCGAGGGCATGGACCCGATGGTCCGGCGCAACGCCAAGGCGATCAATTTCGGCATCATCTACGGCATCAGCGCCTACGGCCTGGCCAACAATCTCGGCATCCCCCAGGACGAGGCGGCGGCCTATATCAAGATGTATTTCGAACGCTACCCCGGCATCCGCGATTACATGGACGCGATGAAGGTGTTCTGCCGCGAGCACGGCTATGTCGAGACGCCGTTCGGGCGCCGCATCCACATCACCGGCATCCGCGACAAGAACCCGGCGCGGCGCGGCTTTTCGGAGCGCGCGGCGATCAACGCCCCGCTGCAGGGCGGCGCCGCCGACATCATCAAGCGGGCGATGATCCGGGTGCCCGGCGCGCTCGACGAAGTCGGGCTCGGCGCCAGCATGCTGCTCCAGGTCCACGACGAATTGCTGTTCGAGGTCGCCGCCGACGAGGTCGAGGCGACGATCACGGCGATGAAGCAGGTGATGGAAGGGGCGGCGCTACCCGCGGTCGAGCTCTCCGTGCCGCTGGTCGTCGATGCCGGCGTCGGCGACAACTGGGCCGAGGCGCATTGAGCCGATCGGCAAGTGGGCGGAGCGAGACCCGGATCGGGCTGCTAGGTCGGCAGTTCGGGAATCGTGTCCTGGTAGCTGGCGCGGGATTGCATCGCCGCGTGCCAGCGGACGACGTTGGGCCGCGCCTCGACAAGGCCCGCCGAATCCGGCGTGATCGACATGTAGAACAGGATCGGGGCAAGGAAGTAGTCGGCGACCGACGGCGCATCGCCGACCAGCATCGGGCTGCCGCCGAGCGCGGCGTCGAACACGCCGAGCTGGTATTCGATGTCGGGCAGCGCCGCCGCGATCGTCGCCTCGTCCGGGTCGCGCCCCCTGATCACCGGTGCGAACCGCTCGAGAACGCAGCGCCGGATCATGGCCGGATAGACGTAGTCGTTGATCGCGCTGATCCATTGCGCCATGCGCGCCACCCCCGCGCATCGGCGGGCGTCAGCGCCGGGCCGTCGAAGGCCATATCGACGTATCGGGCGATGGCCGCCGTTTCGTAGAGGTGGAAATCGTCATGGCGAAACGCCGGAACCTTGCGGAAGGGGTGCAGGGTTGGGTAGTCGTCGGCGCTCAGATCCACGCTCTCGATCGTATAGGCGACGCCCTTTTCCTGCAGGCAGATTCGCGTTGTACGGACATATGTGCTCTGCGGAAACCCATAGACAACGACGTCACTCATCGCTTCCTCCTCACCACCGTGCGCGTTCCTTTGGGGGACGGCCAGGCCCCCGCGGCCGCCCAGATTCGATTGGTTACTCAGTGTGTTGGCAGCGGTTGACCCATGTCAACGAGGGCGCGCGCCGATTGTTGGAAAATATAGGCAACTTTGTTCATGCGCCGGTCCGTCTCGGGTGGCGGGCCGTAGGGAGATTTGCCATGAGATCAGCATACGTGAATGCGGGTTGGGCATCGGCGTCGGCGACCACAACCGTATTGCTCGCCACAGCCGCGGCCTGGGCCCAGCAGAGCGGCCCCTATTATCGCGAACATATGTGGGGCGGCGGTTTCGGCTGGGTCTTCGGCCCGTTGATGATGATCCTGTTCCTGGCGGTGATCATCGGCGTCGTCATCCTGATCCTGCGCTGGCTCGGGATCGCGGGGCAAGGCGCCGGCGGCCACGACGCCGCCATGACGACCCTGCGCGAACGCTTCGCGCGCGGCGAAATCGACAAGGAAGAGTTCGAGGAGCGCAGCCGCCTGCTGGCCGGTTAGGGGTTGGACCGCTCAGGCCGCGGCGTGAATGCCGGCCGCCTTGACGCCGTCATCGACATAGGGCTCGAACTGCTTGAAGTTGGTCTCGAACCGTTTGGTCAACTCGCGCGCCGTCGTATCGTAGGCTGACTTGTCGGCCCAGGTGTTCTTGGGGTTGAGCACCTCGCCCGGCACCTCGGGGCACGAATCGGGCATCGCCAAGCCGAAATCGGGATGCGGCGTCGTCGCCACTTCGGTGAGCTGCCCGTCCAGCGCGGCCCGCACCATGGCCCGGGTGTGGGCAATTTTCATGCGCTCGCCAACGCCGAAGCTGCCGCCCGACCAGCCGGTATTGACGAGCCAGCAGCGGGCGCCGTGGCGTTGGATCTTCTCGCCCAGCAACCGGGCATAGACCGACGGATGACGCGGCATAAACGGCGCGCCGAAACAGGTCGAAAAGGTCGCCTGGGGCTCGCTGCCGAGACCCTTCTCAGTGCCGGCGACGCGGGCGGTGTAGCCGGACAGGAAGTGATACATCGCCTGCGCGGCGGTCAGCCGCGATATCGGCGGCAGGACGCCGAAGGCGTCGGCGGTCAGCATGACGATGTTCTCGGGGTGTCCGCCGCGGCCGTCCTCGGCGATGTCGGGAATATAGTCGATGGGGTAGGACGCACGCGTGTTTTCGGTGTGCGAGGCGTCGTCGAAATCGAGCACGCCGTTTATCGGATCCATGACGACGTTCTCGAGGATGGTGCCGAATCGCCCGGTGGTGGCGTGAATCTCGGGCTCGGCGTCGGGGCTCAGCCGGATCACCTTGGCGTAGCATCCGCCCTCGAAGTTGAAGATGCCGTTCTCCGACCAGCCATGTTCGTCGTCGCCGATCAGTTTTCGTGTGCCGTCGGCCGAAAGCGTCGTCTTGCCGGTGCCGGATAGGCCGAAGAAGATGGCCGTGTCACCGCCCCGGCCGATGTTGGCCGAACAATGCATCGGCAGTACGCCGCGTTCGGGCAGCAGATAATTGAGCAACCCGAAGACCGACTTCTTGATCTCCCCGGCATAGCCGCTGCCGCCGATCAGGACCATGCGGCGCGCGAAATGGACGACGATGAAGACCCCCGAATCGGTGCCGTGCAGCGCCGGATCGGCCTGCAGTTTCGGTGCTTGCAGGATGGTGAAATCGGGCTCGAATTCGGCCAGTTCGGCGGCCGGCGGCTGCAGGAACATATTGCGCGCGAACATGTTGTGCCACGCCTCGACGGTGACCACGCGCACGCGCAGCCGGTAATCGGCATCGGCGCCGGCGAAACAATCGCGCACGAACAGGTCGCGATCGCCGTAATAGGACAGAACCAGCGCCAGCAAGGCGTCGAATTTCTCTTCCGTGATCGGCCGGTTGATGTCGCCCCACCAGATGTCGTCGCGGCTCGACGGCTCGTCGACGAGGAACTTGTCCTTGGGCGCGCGACCGGTGTGTTGGCCGGTCAACGCGACGAAGGCGCCACCGGCCGCGATATGGCCTTCGTCGCGCCGGATCGCCTGCTCATAGAGCAATGGTGTCGTCAGATTCCAATACGCGGTCCGGTAATCGGATACTCCGCAAGTGTCCAATCCGAATTTGCTGATGACAGGTCCGACCTGCGGCACCCTCGCCTCCCTGGCTGTACGATTCGACCGGATTTCGCGCGCAAAAAACGCGGCACCTTATACGGGCCAATCGGCACCGGCAACCGGCTTTGGCCTCAATTCCGAATTTGATGCATTCTAGTCTGGAATGGGCGCCGAGTCTCGGCTTTCGCGCGCCCGTGCGGCCAGCGCCGCGAGCGCGCGGCGGGCATCGTCGGGCCCGAATATCGGTTCCTCGAAGTTTAGCCGCGCGACGTTACCGCCGCAGCGCAGGTCGCAGCCCTCGGGATCGATCCCGGTCATGATCCACCCACTGCCGTCGCGGCCCAGCAATTCCATGGCATAGAGGCCAATGGCGTCGCTATGGTCGGCGTTCATGTGGTCGACGATCTCTGCCTCGGCGTCGATCAAGTTGCCGCAGCCCGCAACATCGAACGCCAGATCTTCCTCGGAAAGCCAGTGGATGTGTCCGAACCCGGCGACGCTGTGGGCGCGCACCGGGTCCACCCGGTAGAAGGCGAAATCGCCGAAATCGGCGTATTCCCGGGCGCCCGGATGGCGGGCGAGGAATCGCGCGCGATGATGGGGGAGGTCGCTGACGATGGCGCGGCCCAGCACCGTCACCCGCGGGCCGGCGAGCGGATCGTCGAAGCCGGCGGTGCCGTCGAACAGCAGCGACACGCGGTCGTCGGTCTTGATATTGATGGTATGGACGGCGAGGGCGGACATCAGCAGGATCGGCGCTCCGTCGACATCGCTCGCGGTGAGCACGAGGGAACCGTAAGGCCAGCCGTCGCGGTCGCCCAGACCCGTGCTCAGGGCAGCGCGCTCGGCGCCGCGCATAAGGCGCCGGATGTGCGCGCCGATCTCCGCCGGACCGGGGCCTTCCCGCCCGGCCCCGCGATCGTCATTCGGTGGTGCCATGGCCGTGTTGATGTTCGTGATCCTGCATATGCCCATCGTCGCTCATGTGCCCTGCGTCGTGCAAATGTTCCTCACCGTGCCCATGAATCCCGGCCGGCATGGTCGCCCCAGCCTTATGGACGGCCGCGGTGGCCGCCACCGGTCCCGCCTTTTCGAACATCAGCGCCAGCGGAACCGTGCCGCCTTCCTGTAGCGCGCCGGTCAGGCCGATCAGCATGATATGTTTGCCGCCCGGTTCCAGAATAATATGTTCGCCGGGGGCGATTTCGATACGCTCGACCGGGCGCATCTTCATCACGCCGCCGTCGTCGATCGTGGTATGCACCTCGGCCTTCTTCGCGGCCGCGGACGAAACACCAATCAGCGTATCGGCGGCGTTGCCGATGTTGACGATGGTGAGGTAGACCGCGCCGGTCTTCGAGACCGAGGCCCGCGACCATGGCCGTTCGACGATGATCTCGGGACCCTCGGCCGCCGCCACCCATGGCAGAATTATGGCAACGACCACCACAAAACAGTCCAATATCCGCTTCAATTGTCCTCCTTGCGCCCGGTCGGCGCGATAGCGGACCCGCCGGAAAAAGCCATAAATCCTCGTAATGACTGGGTTCTAGACATATCTATGACGAAATTATGTTAGGCTAACGTGCGGCCAATTCGACCGTCGATGCGACGGAGTGACGCGCGCGGCCGGGAAGAGGGCAAACCATGTCTAAGACCATTGCGCTCGTCGATGACGACCGGAATATCCTGACCTCGGTGACCATGGCACTGGAGGCCGAAGGCTTCAAGGTTCGAACCTACAAGGACGGCGCGGAGGCGCTCGACGGGATTTCGGCGCGGCCGCCGGACCTCGCCATTCTCGACATCAAGATGCCGCGTCTCGACGGCATGGAATTGCTGAACCGGCTGCGGCGCAAGTCGAACATGCCGGTGATTTTCCTGACCTCGAAGGACGAAGAGGTCGACGAAGTGCTCGGTCTGCGCATGGGCGCCGACGATTATATTCGCAAGCCGTTCTCACAGCGCCTGCTGATCGAGCGCATCCGCGCCCTGCTGCGCCGCTCGGACCCGGTCGGCGAAGGTCCGGACAAGGCCGAGAGCGCCATCGTCCGGGGCGAGCTCGTGCTCGATCCGGCGCGCCACGTCTGCACCTGGAAGGGTGATGTGGTGACGCTCACGGTGACCGAGTTCCTCATTCTGCAGGCGCTGGCCAAGCGCCCCGGCCTGGTCAAGAGCCGCGACCAGCTGATGGACGCCGCCTATGGCGAGCACATCTATGTCGACGACCGCACGATCGACAGTCACATCAAGCGGTTGCGCAAGAAGTTCAAAGTTGTCGACGTCGATTTCGGCCACATCGAAACGCTGTACGGGATCGGCTACCGCTACAAGGAAGAATAGGACCCAGGCATGGCACCCGACGGTGGTGATCGGTCACAGCCCGATGCGGCGGCGGGCCGATCCCGGAATATGGGAACCGAACGGGTGGCCGATGCCGAATGGACGACCGGACCGCGCCGCAAGCGGCGGCGGCTTTCTCCGATCACGCTCCGCATCACCGCGGTCAATATCCTCGCCCTGGCCATCCTGGTCGCCGGGCTGCTCTATCTCGGCGAGTACCAGCGCAGTCTGGTGCAGACCTCGCTCGAAGGCCTGAAAACCCAGGGCGAACTGATCGCGGGCGCCATAGCCGAAGGTGCGTTCAGCGAGGATCGCCGGGTGCAAAGGGCGCTCGACCAGGTCATCGCGCAACAGCTCGTGCGGCGGCTGACGGAGTCGGGACGGGTTCGGGCGCGACTGTTCGATCCCGGCGGCAATCTGGTCGCCGACAGCCGGCAGCTGGCCGGCGCCAGCCGGGCCGTAATCGTCGAGGAGTTGCCGCCGCCCGAAAGCGGCGACGGCATAGGACGGTTCTTCGTCGATCTCTATGGCCGGTTGTTGGCCCTGGTCGGCCCCGACGAGGTGCCGCCGCTCTATATCGAAACACCGGTGCCGTTGGCCCGCGACTATCACGAGGTGGTATCCGCCCTATCGGGCGATTTCACCGCCGAGGTGCGGCGTCATCCGGAAGACCATCTCGTGCTCAGCGTTGCCGTTCCGGTGCAGCGCTACCGGCGGGTTCTGGGCGCCCTCATGCTGACCATGGATAGCCGTGAGATCGAGCGCACGGTGCGCGCGGTCCGCCTCGACATTCTCAAGGTGTTCGCCGTCGCCCTCACCATTACCGTGATCCTGTCGATCTATCTCGCCGGCACCATCGCCCACCCGATCCGGCGGCTGGCCTCGGCGGCGGAACGGATGAAACGAGTCCGCGGCCGCAAGGTCACGATCCCCGATTTCACCTCCCGCGATGACGAGGTCGGCGACCTGTCGGGCGCGTTGCGGGAGATGACCGAGGCACTGTGGCGGCGGATGGATGCGATCGAACGCTTCGCCGCCGATGTCGCCCACGAAATCAAGAACCCGCTGTCCTCCTTGCGGAGCGCCGTCGAGACCGCCGCCCGGGTCAAGGACCCGGACCAGCAGCGGCGGCTGATGACGATCATCCTCGAGGATGTGCAACGCCTCGACCGGCTGATCACGGACATCTCCAATGCATCGCGCCTGGATGCCGAACTGTCACGCGTGCAGTCAGAACGGGTCGACGTCGGGTCGATGCTGAAAACGCTTTCCAACATCCACAGTGAGACCGCCGACAGCGGCCCCGAGCTCGTCTTCGACATCGATCCCGGCGCATTGGTGGTCGAGGCGCAGGACGGGCAGATGGTTCAGGTGTTCCGCAACCTGATCGAAAACGCGATCTCGTTCTCTCCGCCCGACGGCAAGATCGTCGTCTCCGCCGCCCGCTCCGGCGACAAGGTTCGCGTCGAAATTGCCGACGACGGACTGGGCATCCCCGAAGGAAAGGAGGACGACATTTTCGAGCGCTTCTACAGCGAGCGCCCGGAGGGCGAGAAATTCGGCATTCACTCGGGCCTCGGCCTCAGCATTTCGCGGCAGATCGTCGAGGCCCATGGCGGAACCATCGAGGCTGTCAACCGGCATCGCGAAGGCGTCGTCATCGGCGCGTGCTTCACCGTGCTGATGCCGGCGGTCTGAGCCGGCGGCGACCGGCGCGGGTAGGAACGGCGGTGGCCCAAATCCACGGCACATGCATCGAGGTCGCGGCGATCGGACTCCTGCTCCGCGGAGCCCCGGGTAGCGGCAAGAGCGACCTCGCGCTGCGCCTGATCGACGGTGGTGGACGCCTGGTCGCCGATGATCGCGTCGACCTGGCGGCGGCGGATGACGGCCTGCGGGCCAGTGCGCCGAAAGCCCTGGCCGGCCGGATCGAGGTGCGTGGTCTCGGCATCATGCGGATGCCGGCGGTTGCCTCCGTCCGGGTCGCGCTGGTTTGCGATTTGATGGCGCCGGAACAGATCGATCGTTTGCCGTCGCCCGACAGCGCAGTGATCGCGGGCGTGTCCGTGCCGCGGCTCGCGGTGGCGCCGTTCGAGCCGTCGGCGCCGGCCAAGCTTAGGCTCGCGGCAGCGGCAATTGGGCGTGGTATAGTGCCTGGCGATGACGACCACGGATGACACGCCGATGGCGGCGGAGGCGCTCAAAGAGGCCGCGACGACCCCGGTATTGCTGATAACGGGCATGTCGGGCGCCGGCAGAAGCTCGGTCCTGCGCGCGCTCGAGGATCAAGGCTATGAAGCGGTCGACAATCTGCCGCTGACTCTTCTTGAGACCCTGGTCCACAGCGAAAAAGAGCTGTCGCGCCCGGCGGCCATTGGGGTTGACATCCGGACCCGCGATTTCGGCGTCGCCCGGCTTACCCGCGAGATCGACCGCCTGAAGAACACCCCCGGCCTCGATGTCATGCTGATCTTTATCGACTGTGACGATGAAGTGCTCGGCCGACGCTTCACCGAGACCCGTCGCCGCCATCCGCTGGCCATGGACCGGCCGCTCGCCGACGGGATCCGGGACGAACGAATCGTGCTCAATGCGGTGCGTGAGCGAGCCGATCTGGTCATCGATACGACGACCTCCAGCCTTGCCGACCTGCGGAGCGATCTGGCCCACCGTTTTGCACGCGATTACACCCCCGGGCTCAACGTCATCGTGACCTCGTTCTCTTATGGCAAGGGCCTGCCGCGTGGTGCCGATCTGGTGTTTGACGTGCGGTTTCTCGACAATCCGTACTACGATTCCGCCTTGCGGCCGCTTACCGGACTCGATCAGCGGGTCGCCGAGTTCATTGCCGAGTCGCCGGGCTTCAAAACTTTTTTTGACAACTTGACCGAGTTGTTGTTGCCTCTGCTGCCGCGTTATGAGCGGGAAGGGAAGAGCTACCTGACGATCGCGGCGGGATGTACCGGCGGACGGCATAGGTCGGTCTATGTCGCGGAACGACTGGCGGCGACTTTGCGTCAAACCGGTGTCCCGGTGACCGTGCGCCACCGCGACTTGAGCCATCGATAGTTTGAAAGGGATTGGCCGATGATAGGAATGGTCCTCGTTACCCACGGCCGCCTAGCGGAAGAATTCATCGCCGCTCTCGAACATGTCGTCGGGCCGCAGGAACGGGTCGCGGCAATTTGCATCGGTCCCGACGACGATATGGAAAAACGGCGCAAGGACATCCTCGACAGTATCGAGACGGTCGACGGCGGCGACGGTGTCGTGCTGCTTACCGATATGTTTGGCGGCACGCCGTCGAACTTGGCAATCTCGGTTATGGAAAACGCGAACGTCGAGGTCATCGCCGGCATCAATCTACCAATGCTCATCAAGCTGGCCAGCGCCCGCGAGGCCGGAGATCTGGCGAAGGCGGCGGCCGAAGCCCAGGAAGCCGGCCGCAAATACATCAACATCGCCTCCAGCCTGTTGCAGGAAGATTCGTAGGCGCGCCATGGATGCCACGCAAGAGCCGGCGATCGCCACCGTGCGGCGGTCGGTTGAAGTCGTCAACGATCGCGGTCTGCATGCCCGTGCGGCCGCCCGATTCGTCAAATTGGCCGAGACTTTCGACGCCGAGATCACGGTCATCCGCAGCGGCATCGAAGTCTCGGGCGGATCGATCATGGGGCTGATGATGCTGGCGGCCGGACCGGGGTGCGCCATCGAAATCGTGGCGCGCGGACGCGAGGCGGCGGCGGCGGTCGCCGCATTGGCGAAGATGGTGAGTGATCGTTTTGGCGAAGGCTAAGGAGAAACGTCATCCGGGCCGCAAGGGCGGCGCCAAGAAGGCGGCGAAGGAGCGCCGCCTGACCGGCCTCGGTGTCTCGGCCGGTATCGCCATCGGCCGAACCCATGTCCGCGAAATCGGCGCCCCCGACGTGCCGGAATACCGTATTCCAAAAGCCGCCATTGCCGGCGAGCAGGCTAGGTTCGAAGCCGCTGTCGTGACCTCCCGCCGCCAGGTCGATCGGCTCAGAACGAAGACCGAAGACCTGCCACCGGCGGCGGCCGAAGAGATGGGTTTCCTTCTCGATGCCCACGGTCAGATGCTGTCGGGTTCGCGCCTGACGCGTGGCGTGGCCGAGCGCATCAGCCGTGACGCGCTCAACGCCGAAGCCGCGGTGCAGGCGGTGATTTCCGAGATCGCCCATGGCTTCGCGGCGATGGAAGATGCCTATCTCGCGGCCCGCATCGACGACATCCGCGAGGTCGGCAACCGGCTCATCCGCAACCTCACCGATACGCCCTACCAGGCATTTTCACGGGTGGCGGAAGGTTCGGTGATCATCGCCGAGGAACTAACGCCGGCCGACACCGCGCTCCTCGACCCCGCCGGGATCGCCGGGTTCGCCACCATCCTCGGCGGTGTCGAAGGCCATACCGCGATCATGGCGCGTTCACTAGGTCTGCCGGCGGTGCTCGGCGTCCCCGGGCTGGTCGGGCTGGTCGAACCCGGGGCCACGGTCATCGTCGACGGTACGGACGGCGTGGTGATCGTCGATCCGGGCGACGAGACCGTGGCGGACTATACCAGTCGCGGCCGGGCGTGGCGCCGCGAGGAGCGCAACCTGGCGCGGCTCGGCGCGTTGCCGGCGATCACCCTCGACGATGTTGCCATTCGTTTGCAGGCCAACGTCGAGCTGCCGCGCGAAATGGAGAACGCGGTCCGCATGGGCGCCGAGGGCGTCGGTCTGTTGCGCACCGAGTTCCTCTATATGAACCGGGACACGCTGCCCGACGAAGAGGAGCAGTATCAAGCGTTGCGGGAGGTGGTCGGCGGAATGGGAGGACCCGAGATCACCATGCGCACCCTCGACGTCGGCGGCGACAAGCTGGCCTATTCGCTGGGCGGGCATATCGGCGAAAGCGTGAACCCGGCGCTCGGGCTCCGGGCCATTCGGCTGTCGCTGAAAGACGAGCGCCTGCTCGACGCCCAATTGGCGGCGATGCTGCGCGCCGGAGCCCACGGTCCGATCCGTGTCCTGCTGCCGATGATCTCCAACCTGGGCGAGCTCAAACAGGTGCGCGAGCGCATGAAGCGGGTGGCCGCGCGGCTCAACCGCCGCCGCGTCAAGTTCGCCGATCCGCTGCCGCCCTTGGGCGTGATGATCGAGGTGCCGGGCGCCGCGCTCGCCGCCGATGCACTCGCTCACGAAGCGGATTTCTTCGCCATCGGCACCAACGACCTGACCATGTACACGCTGGCAATCGACCGCGGCGACGATCAGGTGGCCCATCTCTACAATCCGCTGCACCCGGCGGTGCTGCGTCTGATTCAGTTCTCCACCGAGGCCGCGCTGCGGGCCCGAATCCCGGTTTGTCTGTGTGGTGAGATGGCCGGCGACGCGCGCTATACGGCTCTGCTCCTCGGTCTCGGTATCCGCGATCTGTCGATGACCGCCCAGTCCCTGCCGCGGGTCAAGCAGCGCATCCGTAACCTCGATCTGAATGCCGCGACACGGCGCGCACGGCTGATCATGGACCAGTGGGATTACGGCCGCATCGCGACGCTCCTCGACGACTTCAACGCATTGGCCTGAATCGATCCTGATTGGCGCTTGAGGCGGCCGGTCGCGCCTGCTATCACCGCGCACGAAATTCCCCTGGGAGAAACCCTATGACTGACACCGCCGATTACATCGTCGCCGATATCGGCCTGGCCGATTGGGGCCGCAAGGAGATCGATCTCGCCGAAACCGAGATGCCCGGCCTGATGGCGGTGCGCGAGGAGTTCGGCCCGTCGCAGCCCTTGGCCGGCGCCCGCATCGCCGGCTCACTCCATATGACGATCCAGACCGCGGTGCTGATCGAGACCCTGGAGGCGCTCGGCGCGACCGTGCGCTGGGCGTCTTGCAATATCTATTCGACCCAGGACCATGCCGCGGCCGCCATCGCCGCCGGGGGCACCCCGGTGTTCGCGGTCAAGGGGGAGACGCTCGAGGAGTATTGGGACTACGCCCACCGGATCTTCGATTGGGGCACCGCCGAGACCCCCAACATGATCCTCGACGATGGCGGCGACGCGACCCTGCTGGTTCATCTCGGTGCAATGGCGGAGCACGACCCATCCGTTCTCAACGATCCGCAGAACGAGGAGGAGGAGGTCCTCTATGCCACCATCGCCAAGCGGATCGCCGAATCGCCCGGCTGGTACGGGGCCTTGGCCGAAAGCATAAAGGGCGTGACCGAGGAGACGACGACCGGGGTCCATCGCCTCTACCAGATGGAACGCGACGGCCGGTTGCGGTTCGCCGCCATCAACGTCAACGACAGCGTCACCAAGTCGAAGTTCGACAACCTTTACGGCTGCCGCGAATCGTTGGTCGACGGTATCCGCCGCGGCACCGACGTCATGATGTCGGGCAAGGTCGCGGTGGTGTGCGGATACGGCGAGGTCGGCAAGGGCTCGTCGCAATCCCTGCAGAATGCCGGGTGCCGGGTTCTGGTGACCGAGATCGACCCGATTTGCGCCCTGCAGGCGGCGATGGAAGGGTTCGAGGTCGTGACCATGGAGGAAGCGGCGTTGTTGGGCGACATATTCGTCACCGCGACCGGCAATATCGACGTCATCACGATCGATCATATGCGGGCCATGAAGCACCGTGCCATCGTCTGCAATATCGGCCATTTCGATTCCGAGATCCAAATCGCCGCGCTCAAGAACTACAAATGGCACAACGTCAAGCCGCAGGTCGATGAGATCGAATTCCCCGACGGCAAGCGGCTGATCCTGCTGTCGGAGGGCCGCTTGGTGAATCTCGGCAACGCGACCGGCCATCCCAGCTTCGTGATGAGCATGTCATTCACCAACCAAGTGTTGGCGCAGATCGAGTTGTGGACGCGGCCGGAAAACTATGACCGCAAGGTCTACATCCTGCCCAAGCATCTCGATGAACGGGTTGCCGCGCTCCATCTCGACAAGCTCGGCGTTCACCTGACCCGGCTCAACGAAAAGCAGGCCACCTATATCGACGTTCCGGCGGAGGGTCCGTTCAAACCCGACCACTACAGGTACTGAGGCGCCGGCCGGCCGTCGCCTTCGCTTGTCGCTTTCGCACGCCGCGCTTAAACTGGCCATCGTGATACGAAACGCTCGATGGGCCATCACGATGCGGCGCGTGCTGTCTTTCGCCGCCCCGTTCCTGCTGTTCTCCGCTCCCGCCGCGGCAGCCGATGGCGGTGTGTCCGCGCCGTGGCTGCTCTCGCTGCTCGCGGTCGGTGCTGCGGTCGCGGCGGTCTCGGCCTATTCGGTGAGCGCGCGACGCTTGTCCAAGCACGGGGATTTGCTCATCCCACTGGCCTCGGCGGCGCTCACCCGGGAATCGCCGGAAGACGCGCTGTTGGTATTCCGCCCCGACGGCGGGGTCACGGCCTTAGGGCTTGGCGCGTTGCTCGGTTTGGGTTCGGATGAAACGATCGATGTGGCCGCCCTGTGCCGGTCGCTGGAGACCGTCGACGGCGCAAATCTTGGCGGCGCCATTGACCGGTTGCGCGCTGACGGCGTCGGCTTCGCGCTCGATGCGCGTGGCACCGAAGGCGAAAACGACCGCCGCTTCGCGCTGGTCGGTCGACGGGTTGCGATCCCCGTCGATCGCGAGGTCGATGTTGTTCGGGTTCGCGACATCAGCGACGAATTCCGTTTGCGCCATGATGCGGTGGTCGAGCGGGATATCCTCCGCGAAACCTTGAACGCCTTGCCGTTTCCGATCTGGTGCCGCGACAAGGAGCTGTCGATCATCGACTGCAACGATGCCTACGTCGCCGCGGTCGAGGCCGACAGCGTCGCACAGGTCGTCGCCGAAGGGCGCGAGATCGCGGCCGCGGCGATCGAGAACGGCGGCAAGGCGCTGGCGCACGATGCGCGCGACATGGGTACGCCGTTGTCGCAGAACCAGCACGTCGTCATCGGCGGTTCCCGCCGCTTGCTCGAAATCACCGAGCAGCCGTTGACCGGGACATCGATGGTCCTTGGTCTGGCGATCGACCACACCGGCTTTGAGGAGGCAAGCGTCGAGCTCAGACGCCATGTCGACGCCCATGGCGAGGTGCTGCAGCACATGGCGACCGCGGTCGCGATCTACGGCCCCGACAAGCGGCTCAAGTTCTTCAACGGCGCGTTCGTCAATCTGTGGGGACTCGACGGCGAGTTTCTCTATGCCGAGCCATCCATGGGCGAGGTTTTGGAGGCGCTGCGGGTGCGGCGGCGATTGCCGGAATTCGCCGATTTTTTGGCCTGGAAGAGGGAGCAGGAACGCCAGTTCATGACCCTTATCGACCCGGTCGAAGACCTGATGCATTTGTCCGACGGCCGCACCCTGCGCACCCTGACGACGCCCCATCCATTTGGCGGATTGCTGTTTCTATACGAGGACGTCACCGACCGGCTGGCCTTGGAACGGTCCTACAACACCCTGATCGACGTTCAGCGAGAAACCCTCGACCATCTCTATGAGGGGGTGGCGGTGGTCGGCGGCGACGGTCGTATCAAATTGTTCAATTCGTCCTTTGCCCGCATCTGGGACTTGCCGGAAAGTTTCCTCGATAGCAGTCCCCATTTTGGCGAGGTCGTCGACCGCTCCCGGCATTTCATCGAGACGGAAAACTGGGACAGTTACAAGGAACGGGTGGTCGCCCGGGTGACCGATCGCCAAGTCTATTCCGGCGAACTCGAACGGACCGACGACACGGTGCTCAATCTCGCCTTCGTACCTCTGCCCGACGGCGGAACCCTATTGAGCTATATCGATTCGACCGATTCCTCTCGCGTTCAACGAGCCTTGCGCGATAAGGCCGAAGCGCTCGAGACCACCGATCGCCTCAAGACCGAATTCCTGACCAATGTCTCTTATGAGCTCCGCACGCCGCTCAATACGATCATCGGGTTCAGCGAGATCCTCGAGAAGAATTTCTATGGCGAGCTGAACGAACGGCAACAGGAATATGTCGGCGGCATCCTGCAATCGTCGCAGGGCCTACTGGCGTTGATCGACAATATCCTCGACCTGTCAATGATCGAGGCCGGCAGGCTGAGTCTCGAATTCGGCGAGATCGATCTGGCGACCATGCTCGGGGCCACTCTCGATCTCGGCACCCAATGGGCGCGCCAGGCGAACTCCGAACTCGACCTCGATCTCGCCCCGGATCTCGGACACATCGTCGGCGACGAGCGGCGTCTCAAGCAAGCGGTGATGAATCTGGTCAGCAACGCGGTCAAGTTTACCGGCGCCGGCGGCCGCATCACCATATCGGCACGGCGCAACGGCGACCAAGTGGCGATCGGCGTCACCGACACCGGAATGGGTATCGACGCCGCCGATCAGAAAAAAATCTTCGAGAAATTCGAGCGCGGCAGGACCCCGGACGGTCGTGCCGCCGGGGTCGGGCTAGGGCTGTCGCTGGTCAAGCAGATCGTCCAGCTTCACGGCGGGCGGGTCGAGATCAGTTCGCTGCCGGGCGAGGGATCGACGGTGACCTGCGTCCTGCCGGACGATCCGCCGCGGTCGGCAACGGACGAATCGCCGACGGCGATACCGGCCGTCGGCTGAGGGGTCCGGCCTTGGCGAGACGGTAGGATCGCGTCGTTTCGGACGGCGCCTCGCGGACCGCCTCGCCCAACCCGCAACAGAATTGATTCGGCAGGAACACATGGTGCACCGAGCAGCATTCGCTCTCAGCTATGTATTTTTGGCCTGTAGCTCTGCGAACAGCTCATCCAGTACTGAATAGCCGCTGCCCCAGCCCTTATCCATACCGGCCATGGCCCCGGCAAAACAGGCGATTTCGGCGTCGGTCGCTTCGATGGGCACCATCGTCAGCCGCACCTTGGTCTTGGAGCCCAGGTCCTCGAATGTCACGGTCGTCAACAGCACACGAGGCCAGTCCGTCATCATGGGATTGGTGATGATGTTCCAATCGGAGTCTGTGGAAGAGTGATGCCAAACCAGCTTCTCTTCCGGCACGACTTCTTGGAATACGATTTTGCTAAGATCGGATTTGTCCCCCCATTTCATCTCGTTGAGCCACATCCCACCGGGTTTCAAATCAAATTCATGAATGATCGTTTCTACCCCGGGGCCATACCAACGCGAGAGCAATTCGGGGTCGGTCCATGCTCGCCAGACCATTTCACGGGGCGCATCGAATACTCGGTCAAGCAGGTACTCGGGTAATTCACTCATCGCCTGTATCCTTTGCTGCGGCTTGTTTCATGTGCATCAGGACCTCATCGAGCTGGTCGAAGCTGGTCCCCCAAAAAGCTCTGAATTCGGCCAGCCAGTCGACGGCGACCGCCAAGTTTTCAGCCTTCAATCTCGCTGGGCGGCGTTGTTCGTCAACATCCCGCTCAATCAACCCTGCCCGTTCCAGCACCTTCAGATGCCGAGAGACCGCTGGTTGGCTTATTTCAAACGGTGCTGCGATCTCATTCACCGAAGCCTCACCGTCGGCAAGTCGCGACAATATTGCCCGCCGCGTAGGGTCGGCCAACGCGGCAAACACCACGTCGAGATTCGCCTGCGGATTTATATAACCTAATTGTTCCATAACATATTAGTTATATTATTACGCAATCCTGTCAATAGGATTATTGCAGGCTCTTTGCTCGATGGTTGTTAAGTACGGCTCGAAGCCTGGTTGCATCGCCACCCATGGGGGCAAACCGATTCCGGTGCCCCGCCCGCGCTTTGTCGCAAAGGTGGCGCCACTGAGCGGACAGCGCTTCGGCACAAGCCGACATTCCCCCGGGACCGGACCCATCGCGGGGAAATGTCGGAGGTTTCGACTAGTCAGTGGCAGCATGGGCCAGCGTGAAGTCGAACGGTTTGTGCTGATGGATGAGGAGGATGCAGTCTTCCGGGCCCGCGCAGGCGTCGTCGTGCACCGCTTCGCCGGGTTGTACGACATAGGAACCCGGCGGCAATGTTCTGCTGTCGCCATCGCCGAAGGTATGCACCCAGTTTCCCTGCAGGGTGACGCCGTAATAGGCCGCGCTGTGACTGTGCGCCCCAGGGGTCCAACCGGACGGCAACTTCAGGAGCATGGCATACTCACCGCTATCCGTGTTTTCCCAAAGCAGCGCCATCTGTCCAGTCCCTCCGGCGAATGGCACCCAATTCAGGTCGTCGACCGGCACGCCGATTTCGTGCTCGACGGCGGTGATCGATTTTGAGAATGCGGTGGCCGGTGCGATCGCAAAGACCCCGATCACGATGGCGGCGGCGAATTCCCGCAGACCGATCATGGGTTTGGTTTTCCTGGCAGACATTGGTGATGTTCCTTTCATGATTCCGGTTGAGTCGCACGCCGTAACATGATCTATTCGAATTCCATGAAAAATATCGAAGAACGCAAAAGATATATGCGAATATATCATAAATGAGCGAACTTTCGCATATGCCGCTATTCGTTCGTGTCGTCGAAGACGGGAGCTTTTCCGCGGCGGCACGCTTCCTTGGCATCACGCCGTCCTCGGTTTCCCGCCAAGTATCCCAGTTGGAGAGCGAACTCGGAACGCGCCTCTTCCACCGCACCACGCGCAAGCAGAGCCTCACGGAGGCCGGCAACATGTATTTCCAACACGCGCGTCGCATCGTCGCCGATCTTGACGAGGCTCGACTGGCGTTGAGCCGGCTTACCGACACGCCGTCAGGTCGCCTGCACGTCACCGCGGAAGCGGATTTCGCGGTCGCGTTTGTGGCGCCCATTCTGCCGGAATTCCTCGACCGCTATCCCGCGATACAGCTTCGCTTCTCTTTGGGCGCCGGCGCGATGGATCTCGTCGACAGTGGCATCGATCTCGCCATACGTATGGGTCATCTGGACGATTCCGGCCTGATCGCGCGCAAGATCGCGATGAGCCGCTCGGTGCTGTGCGCCAGCCCCGCCTATCTTGCAAAGCGAGGCACGCCTCGGCATCCCAGCGAGCTCGAAGCGCATAGTTGTCTGTCATTCCGCACTCAATTGGGAAAGAACCGTTGGAGCTTCCAGTCGCCGCGGGGTGTGATTGACGTGCCGATATCGGGATGCCTCAACGCGAACAGCGTCGTATTCCTGCGTGACGCCGCCCTCGCCGGGCTGGGGATCATCATGGTTCCGACGTGGATCATCGGCCACGCCCTGAAACGTGGGCATCTGGTGCCCTTGCTCGAAGACTTTCCATTGATACCGCCTAGCACCCCGATCCACGCGGTCTTCGCCCACAACCGGCATCTGGCGCCCAAGGTTCGCGTGTTTGTTGATTTTCTCGCGCAACGAATAGAGCCGGGTTCAAGTGCGGCGGCGTAGCGCCAGAATCCACGAATTGTCCGAAGATTGGTCGGGCTCGAAATTTGGCTCATCGCCGAGACACGATGACGACCCCGCCGGCGGGGCGGATAGGGCCGCGTACCACATCCCCGGCATGCAGCCGGACCTTGAGAGGCGTCCCGCCGAACCACGCGGTAACGGCACCATCGGCGCGATGTGCCCGGCTTGACATGGCGTTGGCGGACCGGATGATGGGGCGCGAAGGACGAACCAACCAAGACCGCGCGGCGGCACCGATTCGGCCCGTCCGGAAGCCGCCAAGCGGCGGATGGATGGGCCGGAAATCGGGCTCGGCGCACAGGTGGCAATGCCAACGAACCAAATCGCCAAACTGGTTTTCGTCGACGAAGCGGCCACCCGTGACTTTGCGCGCCGCTTCGCGCCGTGCCTCGAAGCCGGTGACGTGATCGCCCTTGCCGGACCCCTCGGTAGCGGCAAGAGCGTTTTCGCGCGCGCCGTCGTTCGAACCCTCGGTCGCGCCGACGAAGACGTGCCGAGTCCAACCTTTACGCTGGTCCAGACCTATGATGTGGCGGACTTCACGTTGTGGCATTTCGATCTCTACCGGCTCGGATCGGCGCGCGAGGCGCTCGAAATCGGCCTCGAAGAAGCGTTCGCCGGCGGCGTCTCGCTGATCGAGTGGCCGGAGCGTCTGGGCGTGTCACTGCCACTGGAATGTCTGTGGATCGAGCTCGATTTCGATGCCGACACGGATCGCCGCACGATGCGACTGTCCGGCCCCGGCTCGTGGTCGCGGCGGCTCGAGCCGATCATCGCGGATGCGCCGGCGTGACACCCCGCGCACAGCTCATCGATCGCTTCCTCGCCGCGTCCGGTTGGGGCTCGGCCCGACGCCGGCCGCTCGACGGCGACGCCTCGTTCCGGCGCTATATCCGGTTGATCAAGGACGATGGCGCCATGGCGATGCTGATGGACGCGCCGCCGCCGCAGGAAGATGTCCGCCCGTTTGTCGTTGTCGACCGCCATCTGCGCCGGCTCGGCTTCAGCGCGCCGGATATTCTGGCCGAGAATGCGGAGCACGGGTTCCTGTTGCTCGAAGACCTCGGCGACGCGACCTTTACCCGCGTCCTCGCCGAGGGTGGCGACGAGACCAACCTCTACGCGCTGGCGACCGACGTTCTGATCGCCCTGCACCGGCATGCGGGGTCGGTCGACGCCCCGGTTCCGCCCTACGACGATGGGCGCCTGCTCGACGAGGCGGTGCTGCTCGTCGACTGGTTCCTGCCGGCGGTGACGGGAACGCCGGTCACCGATTCCGACCGCAGCGACTATCTCGATTTGTGGCGCCAGATGCTACCAGTGGCGCGGGGCGTTCCGGATTCGCTGGTCCTGCGCGACTACCATGTTGACAACCTGCTTCGCGTCGACCGCCGCCAAGGGCTGGCCGCCTGCGGCTTGCTCGATTTCCAGGATGCGGTGATCGGACCCTGTCCCTACGATCTGGTGTCGCTGCTGGAGGATGCCCGTCGGGATATATCGGGCGTACTGATCGAATCCATGCACGCGCGCTACCTCGAAGCCTTCCCGGAGCTCGACCGCGACGCCTTCACCGCCAGTATGGCGGTGCTCGGCGCTCAGCGACACGCCAAGGTGATCGGGATCTTCACCCGCCTCGACCGGCGCGACGGGAAGCCGATCTATCTGCGCCATATTCCCCGTGTCTGGCGCTTGTTGGAGCGCAATCTGAGCCATCCCGCCCTCGCCGAGCTGCGTCGCTGGATCGACGAACGGGTGCCGCCGACGCTGCACGTCGCGCCGCCGCCGTGCCAAAGCCGATGACCGGTCCGGCCCGGGCGATGGTGCTGGCGGCCGGGCGCGGCGAGCGGATGCGGCCGCTGACCGAGACGCTACCCAAGCCCCTGATCGAGGTCGCCGGTATATCGCTTGTCGATCGCGTGCTGGCTCATCTCGCCGCCGCCGGCGTGGAATCGGCCATCGTCAATACCCATTACCTGGCGGCACAGATCGAAGAACGTCTCGCCGGGCGGCAGGCACCCGGTGTCGAGATCAGCCATGAAAGCGAATTGCTTGACACTGGCGGCGGCGTGGCAAACGCATTGCCGCTGCTCGGCGCCGCCCCGTTCTTCGTCGTCAACAGCGACGCGCTATGGACCGATGGCGCCGCGCCGACCCTCCGCCGCCTCGCCGCGTCATGGGACGAGACACTGATGGATGCGCTGCTCCTCGTTGTACCGGTCGCCGAGGCCTGGGGCTACGACGGCAAGGGCGATTACGAGGTGGCGGCCTCAGGCCGTCTTGCGTCACGCAACGGCGCCGCGGCGCCGTTCGTCTTCGCCGGCGTTCAGATTCTCCATCCTCGCCTATTCGCCGGCGTCGCGGTCGCACCGTTTTCGCTCAAGCGGCTCTACGACCGGGCCGAGGATGCCGGCCGGCTCCACGGCCTGGTCCATGACGGCGCCTGGTTCCACGTCGGCACACCGGCCGCCCTGACCCTTGCCGAAACCCGGCTTGCCGCCTTGCCATGAGCGGTGCACCAGCGGTTTACACCATTCCGCCGTGGTGTTCGTTCGCCGATGCGCTGGCGCGGGGCCTCCTGGCCGATACCGCGGGTCATCCCGAACGGCTCGCCGACACCGTCGTATTGGTGCCGACGCGCCGGGCCGTGCGCGCCCTGAGCGAGGCATTCCTGCGCCAGAGCGCGGGCCGGCCGACCTTGCTGCCACGGCTCTCGGCGATCGGCGATGTCGAGGAGGACGCGCTGTGGTTGGAGCCCGCCGACCTACACGAAGACATCGCTCTGGAAGTGCCGCCGGCGATCGGCGATCTGCAGCGGCGCCTGTTGCTCAGCCGCCTGATCGGCGCCGAGCAGAAGGGGCTGAAGAAGGCGCGCCAAGGCGGCACGACGGGTCACCGGCCGCTGACCGCCGACCAGGGCGCCCGGCTGGCGGCCGAGCTCGCCCGCTTCCTCGATCAGGTCCAGATCGAGCGACTGAGCTTTGACCGGCTGGAAGACTTGGTGCCCGATGATTACGCGGCGCATTGGCAGGTCGTATTGCGGTTTCTTCGCCTGCTGACCCGGCACTGGCCCAATGTTCTCGCCCAACACGGCCAGATCGATGCCGCGACGCGGCGCAATCGCCTGCTCGAGGCCCAGTCGGAGCTGTGGCGCCGATCGCCGCCGCCGGCGCCGGTGATCGCCGCCGGGTCGACCGGTACCGTGCCGGCCACCGCGGACCTCATCAAAGTGGTGGCGGGGCTACCGCGCGGCGCGGTCGTCCTGCCCGGCCTCGATCCGAACCTCGACGATACGGATTGGAGCGAGCTGCCGGCGACCCACCCGCAGGCGGCGATGGCACGCCTGCTCGATCACATCGGCGTTGCCCGCCAGGCGGTCGCGGATTGGCCCGGGGCGGTCGACGCCACCGGCTCTCCGGCGCGGGCGGCGTTGGTAAGCGCGGCCTTGCGCCCGGCCGCCGGCACCGCCGCGCCGACCGGCGATATCAACCGCGCCGCCGCCGCGGCGGCTCTCGAAGGCGTTTTCCGTGTCGACTGCGCGACCGGGGAGGAGGAGGCCGGGGTCGCCGCCCTGGTCTTGCGCGAGGTGCTCGATACCCCGGGCAAGACGGCGGCGCTGGTCACCGCCGATCGCGTTCTGGCGCGCCGGGTCGCGGCTGAATTGCTGCGCTGGGACGTCAAGGTCGACGATTCGGCGGGGATTCCGCTGGCGCTGACACCGGTCGGCGTATTTCTCCGTCTGACGGCGCGGATGGCCGCCGGCGACCTCGCCCCGGTCGACCTGTTGGCGGTGCTCAAGCATCCGTTGGCGGCGGGCGGCGTGGCACCCGAGACATTCCGCGCCCGTGCGCGCGAGCTCGAACGGGCGGTCCTGCGCGGGCCACGCCCGGCGCCGGGCTTCGACGGCCTCAAGCGGGTGATGAGGGGACCGCGCTATGCCGACCTTCGTCGCTGGTTGACCCAATTGAAGGCGGGTGGCGCGCCCTTTGTCCGCGCCGTCGGCCGCCGCCGCGTTCGCCTCGCCAAATTGGTCGACGCGCATGTCGCTTTTGCCGAATGGCTTGCCGCTGGTGCCGAGCAGAGCGGTGCGGCGCGGCTGTGGTCGGGCGAGACGGGGGAGGCGGCGGCCCACTTTGTCGCCGAACTGGCCGCGGCGGCGGCCGGCCAACCCACCATGGCCGGGGCCGAATACCCCGCCTTGCTCGACGCGCTGATGGCCGGCCATGTCGTCCGGCCCCGATTTGGCGGTCACCCTCGGCTGGCGATATGGGGCCCGCTCGAGGCCCGGCTGCAGCAGGTCGACCGCCTGGTCCTCGGCGGCTTGAACGAGGGCTCGTGGCCGGCCGACGTGCGCGCCGATCCGTGGATGAGCCGGCCAATGCGGAAGCAATTCGGCCTGCCACCGCTGGAACGCCAGATCGGCCTGGCGGCCCACGATTTCTGCCAGGCGTTCTGCGCCGCCGAGGTCTTCCTTACCCGGGCCGAGCGGGTGGACGGCACGCCGACGGTCGAATCGCGTTGGCTGTCCCGGCTCGACGTCGCGCTCAGCCGTGCCGGGGTCAATCCGGCAGGGCTCCGCCGCGCCGGGCACCTGATCGAGTGGTGGCGGCAGCTCGACCGGCCGGCGGCCTACCGCCCGGAGCCACGGCCGGAACCGCGGCCGCCGGTGGCGACGCGTCCGCGATCGCTGTCGGTGACCCAAATCGAGAGCTGGCTGCGCGATCCCTATTCGATCTATGCCCGCCATATCCTGCGGCTGAGGCCACTCGACCCGATCGACGCCGAGCCCGACGCCGCCGACCGGGGAACGATTATCCACGATGCGCTCGACCGATTCCTCAAAGCCTATCCCGCGGCGCTTCCCGACGATGCACTCGATCGCCTGCTGGAGATCGGCGAGGCCAGCTTTCGTGCCTTCCGCGACCGTCCCGGCGTGCGCGCCTTCTGGTGGCCGCGCTTCGAACGCATTGCCGGCTGGTTCATAGGCCAAGAGGCGGCGCGGCGGGTCCGGGTCGCCGATAGCCGGTCCGAGGTCAAGGGTAGGGCGGAGTTGACCGATGATATCGCGCCGTTCGAGCTGCGGGCGACGGCGGACCGGATCGATCGTTTCACCGACGGCGGTCTGGCGATCATCGATTACAAGACCGGGTCGGTACCGCAAGTTCGGGAGATGCGCGCCGGGTTGGCGCCGCAATTGCCGCTCGAAGCAGTCATCGCCGCGGCCGATGGCTTCGACGGTGTGCCCGCGGCGGTGGCTAGGGAACTTGCCTATTGGCAGCTCGGCGGCGGCGCACCGGCCGGCACGATCCGCGATTTCGACGGCGACCCCGAGGCGGCGATGGCCGCGGCGCGCGCCGGCTTGATTGCCCTCGTCCGCCGCTTCGACGATCCGGAAACGCCGTATTTGCCGGTCCCGCGGCCGATGGCGGCGCCGCGCTACAACGATTATGCCCATTTGGCGCGGGTCCTCGAATGGTCGGTCGGCGCCCCGGTCGGCGAGCCATGAATGCCGCCGATCCAATCTTCCGCGCCAACGCCGATCAGCGCCGCGCCTCGCGTCCCGACGCCTCGGTCTGGGTCACCGCTTCGGCCGGCACCGGCAAGACCAAGGTGCTCACCGACCGCGTCTTGCGGTTGCTGCTGGCCGGCACCGCACCGTCCCGGATCCTCTGCCTGACATTCACCAAGGCGGCGGCCGCCGAAATGGCGCTGCGCATCAACCGCCAATTGGCGGAGTGGGCCGTCATCGACGAATCTGAATTGGCTGCGACGCTGACCGACCTGACCGGACTGACCCCCGACTTCGGGATGATGGCAACGGCGCGCCGTCTGTTCGCCGACGGCATTGATGCCCCACAGGGCCTTCAAATCGACACGCTCCACGCATTTTGCCAGTCGATCCTCCGCCGCTTCCCGCTCGAGGCCGGCATTGCGCCCCATTTCGAGGTCCTCGACGAACGCACGGCGTCGGAAGTGCTGCACGAGGCCAAAGCGCAATTCCTGCTTGCCGCGGCTGGCGACGACGGCGGATTGGCCGAGGCCATGGGCGTGCTGAGCGGTGTCGCCCACGAAAACCGTTTCGATGAGCTCATCCAATCGCTGAGCGCCGAACGTGGCCGCTTTCGCGATCTTGTCGCCGGTCGTGGCGGGGCCGAACGCCTGATCGGCGATCTCTACCTGCGACTCGGCGTGCCGCCGACCGAAACCGAGGCCGATGTTCTCCGGCGCGCGTGCCGCGACGATGCCGTCGACGGCCCGGCACTGACCGCCGCCGCCGCCGCGCTGATGGAAAGCACCAAGACCGATCGGGGGCGGGGCGCGGTGGTGGCCGCCTGGCTCGGCGATCGCGACGACCGGGTGGCGACTTGGGACACCTATGTCGCCGCCTTCCTGACCGCAGCGGGTTCGCGGCGCAAGACGCTGATCGGCAAGGAGGCGGCATCGCGCGCGCCCCAGGCGGACGCGGTGCTGGGCGCCGAAGCGGATCGCATCGAAGCGGTCGAGGCGTCGCGGCGGGTACACCGCACGGTGTCGGCGACCGCCGCTCTGATCCGCGTCGGTGGTGCGATCCTCGATGCCTACGATGTCCTGAAGGCGCGGCGCGCGGCACTCGACTACAACGACCTCGTCCTGCTGACCCGGGACCTGCTGCGCAACGCCGGCGCCGTGTCGTGGGTGATGTACAAGCTCGACGAGGGTATCGACCACATTCTGATCGACGAGGCGCAGGACACGAATCCGGAGCAGTGGCAGATTGTCGCCGCCTTGGCCGGGGATTTCTTCGCCGGCGAGACGCGCGATACGGAGGCAAGCCCGCGCACGATTTTCGCGGTCGGCGATGCCAAGCAATCGATCTTCAGCTTCCAGCGCGCCGACCCGGCCGGCTTCGCCGCCAACCGCGCCCGGTTCGCCGAGCTGGTGGGCCACGCCGGGCAGGCGTGGGATGAGGTTGATTTGGATATCTCCTTTCGTTCCGCCGCCGCTATTCTCAACGCCGTCGATGCCGTGTTTGCCCACGATACTGCCCGCGACGGCGTCGTCGGCCCCGGTCTTACTCTCGGTCATCGGCCATCGCGCCTCGGCCAGGCCGGCCGGGTCGAGTTGTGGCCCGCGGCGGCACCTCCCGAAGATCCCGAGATCGAAGCCTGGGCACCGCCGGTCGACAGTCACGTCCAAACCGATCCGGAACAGCGCGTCGCGGCCATGGTGTCGGACCGCATTGCCGGCTGGATCGAGACCGGCGAGCGCTTGCCGGCCCGTGACCGCGCCGTGCGGCCCGGCGATGTCATGATTCTTGTTCGCCGCCGCGGTTCTTTCGTCGCCCGCATGGTCCGTGAACTCAAGAACCGGGGGATCCCGGTCGCCGGCGTTGACCGCATGATCCTGAACGAGCAGCTCGCGGTCATGGACCTGGTCGCACTCGGCGCGTTCCTGCTGTTGCCGGGCGACGACCTGACGCTGGCGACCGTCCTCAGGAGCCCGCTTATCGAGCTGAGCGAGACGCGGCTCTATGATTTGGCGGCCGGGCGTGGCGACCGCACGCTGTGGGCGGAACTGACGGCGCGCCGTGCCGACAACGAAGACTTCGCGACGGCACACGGTCGCCTGGCGCAACTCCTGGCGACAGCGGATTTTGTCCCACCGTTTGAATTCTATGCCCGGCTCCTCGGCTCCGGCGGCGGGCGGCAGCGATTGCTCGCCAGGCTCGGCCCCGAGGCGGCGGATGCGATAGAGGAGTTCCTCTCCCTGGCGCTGGTCTTCGAGCGCAGTCATCCACCGTCGTTGCAAGGGTTTCTGGCGTGGTTCGGCGCCGGGTCGAGCGAGGTCAAGCGCGAGCTCGAACAGGGCCGGCGCGACGAGGTCCGGGTCATGACCGTTCATGGCGCCAAGGGGCTGCAAGCGCCGATCGTCATCCTGCCCGATACCCTGCAGGTGCCGAGCGAGCGTGGCGTGCGCTTGTTCTGGGACCGCGACGTCGTGCTGTGGCCGCCCCGCAAAGCCGACGACGAAGCGATCGCCGCCCGACTTCGCGGCGAGGCCGACGCGCGGCGTATCGAAGAATATCGCCGCCTCCTCTACGTCGCCATGACCCGGGCCGAAGACCGGCTCTATATCTGCGGCTGGGAGACCCGGCGCGCGGCACCTGCCGGCAACTGGTACGAGCTGGCCAGGGCGGGAATGGCGCCACCGGTGGGGTCCCCGTTTCCGGTCGGTGACGGCGCCGGATTGTATATCGAAACCGAGCAAACGGCGGACGCGGAAAAGACGGCGGACGCGGTTGGTCCAATGGAGCCGACACCAATCGCCGACTGGGTGACGACCCTGCCTCCCGCCGAACCGTCGCCGCCGCGGCCGTTGGCGCCGGCGCGGGGCGACGGCACGGAACCGGGGCTGGTCTCGCCGCTGGCCGACGGCGGGCACATATTTCGCCGCGGCCTGCTTATCCATAAGCTGCTCGAGCTGCTGCCCGAGACGGCGCCAGCGGAACGCGCCCCGTTGTGCCGGCGTTGGCTCGCCCGGCGTGGCGACGATCTCGACCCGGAGGTGCGCACTGCGATTGTTGCGGAAACTCTGGCCGTCCTCGATGATCCCCAATTCGCGCCGCTTTTTGCACCGGGCTCGCGCGCCGAGGTTGCCCTGACCGGAATCGTCGGCGACCGGGTAGTCAGCGGTCGGGTCGATCGCCTCGCGGTGACTGAAACAGAGGTTCTGGTGGTCGACTATAAGACCAATCGAGCGCCGCCTCGCGAGATTGCCGATATCCCGCCGATTTACCTCTCGCAGATGGCCAACTATCGTGCTCTGTTGAGGGAAATTTACCCTTCCAAATCAATACGTTGTGCGCTGCTGTGGACGGATGGACCGGGCCTGATGGCGGTGCCGGACGAGGCCCTCGACGGCGACGTGCCTTGACGCGCTGCGGGCGCCTTCTTAGATTTCTGATAAGCGGAACGGATATGTCCTCACCGCGCCACTATTCCATCCGGGGGAATCGCGATGACAACGACGAAAGTGACGGATGACAGCTTTGAGAACGATGTCCTCAACGCGTCCGGGCCGGTGATCGTGGATTTCTGGGCCGAGTGGTGCGGTCCCTGTCTTCAGATCGCGCCCGCGCTCGAGGATCTCGCGCGCGATCTTTCGGAAAAAGTCACCGTCGCCAAGTTGAACATCGACGAGAACCCGACCACGCCGCAAAAATATGGCGTGCGCGGCATCCCGACCCTGATGATGTTCAAGGACGGGCAGGTGGCGGCGACCAAGGTCGGCAGCGTGCCCAAGAGCCAGCTTTACGACTGGGTCGAGTCCGCGATCTGAGTCCCGCCTACCCCGCTCCGGGCGTGGCGCGAAGCCAAGAAATCGACTCTAACGGACCCTCGGACAGAATTACGCGTTCTCACCGAGCACCGCGCCGGCCAGGTAGAGCGAGCCGCAAATGAGGATCCGCGCCGGCGTATCGTTGGCGGCGACAAGCCCGCGCACGGCGTCGGCCACGGTCGCCGCGGGCGCCGCCTCGAGGCCGCAATCGGCGGCGGCGCGGACCAGGTCGTCGGCGGCGATAGCCGCGCTCTGACCGGGAATGGTCACCGCATAGGCGCGCCGGGCGATTTTGGCGAAAGGCGCCAGGAAAGCGCGCGGGTCCTTGCTGTCGATCATGCCGACAACGAGATCGAGCGGGCAGTCGTTCCATCGCACCAGGGTTCCGACCAAGGCGCGGGCTGCGTCTTCGTTATGTCCGCCGTCGAGCCACAGCGCCCAACCCGGCGGTAGGGTGCCGACCAGCGGTCCGTGATCGAGGCGCTGGAGGCGGCCCGGCCAAACCGTCTGAGACAGGCCCTGGCGGATCGCGGTCGCCGGAACGGTGAAGGCAGGGAGGTGTTCGAGGCAGGCGATCGCGGTCGCCGCGTTGGCGATTTGATGGCCCCCGGGGAGGGCCGGACTGGGCAGACTAAGCCGCCACTCGGAGCCGTCGAAACGAAACCCGGGGCCGGCTTCGGACACCGTCCAATCGCGGCCATAGGCGGAAACCGGGGCGCCGAGCATGGCGGCGCGGTCATCGATCAGCGACAGGACCTCGGCTGGCTGCGGGCCGATCACCGCGGTCACACCCGGCTTCAGAATACCGGCTTTCTCGGCCGCGATCTGGGTCAAGGTGTCGCCGAGATATTGCTGGTGGTCGAGGCTCACCGGGGTCAGGGCGGTAAGCGCCGGCCGGTCGATCACGTTGGTCGCGTCGAGGCGCCCGCCGAGTCCGGTTTCCAGCAACAGAATGTCGGCCGGATTACGCGCGAACCCCAACATCGCCGCAATTGTGGTGATCTCGAAGAAGGTGATCGGTTGGTCGAAGTTGGCCCGCTCGGCTTCGTCCAGCAGTTCGATCAAATATTCGTCTTCGATCGTCGTTCCGGCGAGAACGATGCGCTCGTTGAATCGAACCAGATGGGGCGACGTGTAGACGTGCACGCGATAGCCGGCGGCGCTCAGAATCGCACGCAAATAGGCGAGCACCGATCCCTTGCCGTTGGTGCCGGAGACATGCACCACCGGCGGCAGATGATGGTGCGGGTTGTCGAGGGCGTCGAGCAGGCGGTGGACGCGGTCGAGTGATAAATCAATAATCTTGGGGTGCAGCGCCAACAGGCGGTCCAGCACGATGTCGCGGCGAGCCGCCGCATTGGGAAGCGTGTCGAGCTTCAGCTCTCTTCCCCCTCGGGCTCAGAGGCGATGGCGGTGTCCGCGGCGCGAGGCTCCAGTTTCGCGTCCGGTTTCGTCTTCCGCTCCGACTTCATCGCCGGCAGGGCGATGATGTCCTGCGGGGTGAGGAAACCAAGCAGCCGGATCATCGTGTCGCGCATTTTGTGGCGATCGACCACCATGTCGACAATGCCGTGGTCGAGCAGATACTCGGCGCGCTGGAATCCGTCGGGCAGCTTTTCGCGAATGGTCTCCTCGATGACCCGCGAGCCGGCAAATCCGACCACCGCGCCCGGCTCGGCGATGGTGATATCGCCAAGCATGGCAAACGATGCCGATACGCCGCCGGTCGTCGGGTCGGCCAGGATGACGATATAGGGCAGGTCCGCATCCCGCACTTGATTGACGGCGATCACCGTGCGCGGCATTTGCATGAGCGAGAGGATCCCTTCCTGCATCCGCGCGCCGCCCGAGGCAGAGATGACGATGAAGGGCGCCTTCAACGCCACCGCTTGGCGGGCCGCCGTCAACAAACCTTCGCCGACGGCCAGCCCCATCGATCCGCCGAGAAATTCGAAATTGAGAACCGCGAGAACCGACTGTATGCCGCCGATGGTACCTTGGGCCGCAATCAGGGCGTCGGAATGTCCGGTCTTGGCCTGGGCATCTTTCAGCCGTTCGCTGTAACGCCTGCGGTCGCGGAATTTGAGCGGGTCGGGCTCGACCTTGGGCATCTCGATGAGTGCGTAGGTCGCGTCGTCGAATAGCATATCAAGACGCTTCGCGGCGCCGATCCGCATGTGGTAGTTGCAGTGCTGGCAGACCCGTAGATTGGCCTCCAGCTCGCGATGGAACAGCATCTGCTCGCAGCCGGGGCACTTCTCCCACAGGTTCTCGGGCACTTCGGTCTTGCTGACCAAGGCGCGGATTCGGGGACGGACAAAATTGGTGAGCCAGTTCATCTTCGCTTCCGTGCCGGGTCGATTCGCGACCGCGTGACGATCACACTAACCGGAGCCATTGCCGCCGCGGACCGCAGCCCCGAGTTGGGCTGCGAATCCTAGCACATTTTGGACCAGATCCGGTTCTGGCCTGCCCTCCGCGTCGAGGCCGTCGGCGATACGCTGGACGAGTGCCGAGCCGACCACCGCGGCATCGCCGAGCCGGGCCATGGCGGCGGTCTGGTCGGGCGTCTTGATGCCGAAGCCGATGGCGATCGGCAATTCGGTGATTCCCCGTAGCTGCGCGATGCCCTGTTCGATATCCGCCTCGACCGCGGATACGGTACCGGTGACGCCGGTGACCGAGACGTAATAGGCAAAGCCATCGGCCCCCTGGAGGACGGTGCGCAGGCGGGCGTCGTCGGTGGTCGGCGCGATCAGCCGGATCATGTCGATGCCGGCCTGCCGCGCCACCGGTGCCAGCTCATCCTCTTCCTCCGGCGGCAAATCGACGATGATCAGGCCGTCGATTCCGGCCGCCGCGGCGTCGGCCGTGAAGGCCGCGACGCCATATGCATAAATCGGATTGTAATAGCCCATCAGGACGACCGGTGTTTCGTCGTCCGCAGCGCGAAACTCGCGTGCCAAGTCGAGCGTTTGGCGCATGTCGGCGCCGGCCTTGAGGGCGCGCGACCCGGCGGCCTGAATCGCCGGACCGTCCGCCATCGGGTCGGAGAACGGCATGCCGAGCTCGATAACGTCGGCGCCCGCTGCCGCGAGCCCTTTGAGAATGGACGCCGAGGTCTCACGGTCGGGGTCGCCGGCGGTGATGAAAAGGATAAGGCCACCGCGGCCCTCCGCTTCAAGGGCCGCGAAGCGGCGCGCGAGGCGTTCGTTCACAGGGTCACTCCCAGCGCCTCGGCGACGGTGAACACGTCCTTGTCGCCGCGTCCGCACATATTCATCACAATGAGATGGTCGGGCGGTAGCTGTGGCGCGATCTTGGCCACCTGGGCGAAGGCATGGGCCGGCTCGAGCGCGGGAATGATGCCCTCGAGCCGGGAGCAATGCTGGAACGCCGCCAGCGCCTCGTCGTCGGTAACGGCGACGTAACTGACGCGGCCGGTGTCGTGGAGCCAGGCGTGCTCGGGGCCGATGCCGGGGTAGTCGAGACCGGCCGATATCGAATGCGCCTCCTGGATTTGGCCGTCGGCGTTCTGCAGCAGATAGGTGCGGTTGCCGTGCAGGACGCCGGGACGGCCGCCGGTGAGCGAGGCCGCGTGCTTGCCGCTGTCGAGGCCGAAGCCCGCCGCCTCGACACCGATCATGGCGATGTCGGGCTCGTCGAGGAAGGGATGGAACAGCCCCATCGCGTTCGACCCGCCGCCGATGCAGGCGACCAGGGTATCGGGCAGGCGGCCTTCCAATTCGAGAATCTGTTCGCGCACTTCGTTGCCGATCACCGACTGGAAGTCGCGCACCATCGCCGGATAGGGATGCGGCCCGGCAACCGTACCGATGACATAGAACGTGTCGTCGACGTGGGCCACCCAATCACGCATCGCCTCGTTGAGAGCATCCTTGAGGGTGGCGCTGCCGCTGGTCACCGGCACCACTTCGGCGCCGAGAAGCTTCATGCGGAAGACGTTGGGAGATTGCCGGGCGATATCGACCTCGCCCATATAGACGGTGCACGGCAGGTCGAACAACGCCGCCACCGTGGCCGTCGCGACGCCGTGCTGGCCGGCCCCGGTCTCGGCGATGATCCTGGTCTTGCCCATGCGTTTGGCGAGCAGCACCTGGCCGAGACAATTGTTGATCTTGTGAGCGCCGGTATGGTTGAGCTCGTCGCGCTTGAAGTAGATCTTGGCGCCGCCGAAATGAGCGCTCGCCCGTGCCGCGTGATAGAGCGGGTTGGGCCGCCCGACATAGTCGCGCAGGTAGCGCGCGAATTCGTCCTGAAACGCGGCGTCGGCCTTCGCTTTTTCATAGGCGGCGCCGACCGCCAGCACCAGCGGCATCAGCGTCTCGGCGACGTATCGGCCGCCATAAATGCCGAAATGACCGCGCTCGTCCGGTCCGGCCCGGTAGGTGTTCATCTGTGCTGGCATGGCGCTCCGCCAGGGTGATCGCTCTGGCGGCGGAATGAAGCACAGGCCGAAGGAAAGGTCAAAGACTCGCGACGATGGCGAGAAACTCGCGAATCTTCTCCGGATTCTTGACCCCGGGCCGGTCCTCGACCCCCGACGAGACATCGACGTAGGTGGCGCCGCTGATGCGCACCGCGGCGGCCACGTTGGCCGCGTCGAGCCCGCCCGACAGCATCCACGGCAAGGCCCAGGCGCGCCCGTCGAGGAGGTGCCAGTCGAACGACAACGCATTGCCTCCGGGCAAGGCGTCGGTCATCTCCGTGGGCGGCTTGGCATCGAACAGGATACGGTCGGCGACGGCCTCGTAGGCGGCAACCCGCTCGAGGTCGGCCGCGCCCGCGACCTTGACCGCCTTCATCACCGGCAGGCCGAACCGGGACTTGATGGCGGCGACACGGTCCGGCGACTCGCTGCCATGGAGTTGCAGCAGATCGAGACCGATCGCGTCGAGAATGGCGGCGATGACGTCATCTTCCTCGTCGACCAAGAGGCCGACCTTGTCCACCGTCTCCGGTACCGTGCCGGCCAACGCGGCGGCCTGGGCCGGTGTCACGTAGCGTGGCGATGGCGCATAGAAAACGAGGCCGACGGCGCGCGCGCCGCCGCTCACCGCCGCGTTCATCGCGGCGGCGTCGTTGATGCCGCAGATTTTGGCCGCCACGGTCATGCGCCGCCATTGCCGTTCGACCACACCGCCGGCGCCGCGGCCGGCGGTCCCGGCACCCAACCGGTGGCGGCGCGGAAGGAAAGCGAGATCAATGTCACGTTGAGGGCCAAGGCGACGAACGCGGCGATGGTATAGACGCCGCCGATGACCAGCGCCGACACGATGATCGCCGCGTCACCGCCCTGGGCGCCGGAATAGGCGACGACCGAAATCAGTGCGACGAGAACGGAGACCACCGGCACCAGGACCACAACCATCGCCAAATTGACCAATATCGAGATGATGATGAGGCGCCAACCGTTGCCCCGGGTGTGGCGCCACGAATCGGCCAAACCGTAACGCTCGCCGACGGCGCAGGCCGGAAACACGAAACAAAGCCGGAAAAAAACATAATAGAAGACGAGGAGCGCGACGAACATGATCGGCAGGATGGTGAACACCGTCTCCATGGATTCCGGTGATATCCCGGGCTCTCCGCCTGGCGACGGCTCGACCAAAGTCGCCATGAATACGGTGACCGGCAGGGTCAGCACGACCATCACCACGTAGAGCAGAATCTGGTAGCCGAAAAACACCGTGTGCCGGCGCCGCCACGCCATCGGGGAACTCGTCTCCGCCGCGCTGGCGAGCAGCACTAGACGGTGCCAGGCGACCGCGAACAGCGTGTACGACATCGCCATAATCAGATAGTGGGCGATCTCAAAGATCGTCGAAGCGCTCACCGCCGCCGGGCTGTAGAGCATGACCAGGGGCACCGCGAAGGCGACGATCGCAATCAGGAACGGCCAGGCGGCGACGCCCGGGAGCTTGCCGATCAACCGCCAGCAGGTGCCATAGGTGTTGCTGAATATCTCGCCGATGGCGAGTTTCCGCCCGGTCGGCGGCGGCGTAGAGGTCACTGTCATGGGATTCGGCTCCACCGGAATGGGCTGATCGTCGCCCGCCCATCATTCCATATAGCGCGCTCGATGCCAAAAGGCTCTAGGTGGTCGCGGGCGGCGTCGTTGGCGGTGCCGCCGCGATCCAGCCGGTGCAGGTACGGAAGGTGATCGACAGGCCGGTTACCGCGGTGGCAATGAACGCGTAACCGGCCAGGGCACCGATTGCCTGTTCGAAAATGACTCCGAGGGAAAGCGGCGGCGCGGCCCTGATCTCTTCGCCGGCCGCACCGTCGAAGACCGTCGGATCCGCGGCCATGAAGGCCATTATCGCAATTATGAAGGGCAATCCGACCAGAATTGAAATGGCGGAGATTCGCCAAAACCGGCCCCGCGTGGTGCGCCATGAATCGGCGAATCCGAACGATTCACCGACCGCGGCGGCCGGGAATACGAACGATAGACGGACCAGCAGGAACAATGTCAGGGGCATTAGAGCAAAAGTCCACAGCAGTACCAGCATGGCAATCTCGGCCGAATCCGTGCCGTCCGGTCCGACAATGCCGGGCAACAAGAAGACAAAGTCGAGGAGGCTGAGGACCAGCGCATAGACAAAAAAGGTCGTATGGCATCGGTCCCAAGACGCGACATGGGCGGCCTCGGCACCGATCAGGGTCAGTCGGTGCCAGGCGACAGCAAACAGGGTGTAGACGATATTGCCGGGAATCAAAAAAATCAGCGTCGACAAGATAGGATCCAAACCGAGGAGGGCGTCGAACACGCCAAGCATGGTCGACAGCGCGATCGGCAGGACGACGATGCGCGGAAACTGCGGCGCCAGGTCGAGCAACGTGCGATAGATGGTCGCCACCGTCCTGCCGACGGGAAGGGAGCGCGGTGCCGCGGGCGGCGTACTGGAAAGCGTCATTTCGACCCCATTGTAGACGCCAATATTCCCCTAAACCGATAATTGCTGGCAGGACAATAAGTGGCGCGATTGGCGGCGTCCAGCGACCCCATTTACCGCCACACTACCCGCCGCTGCCCGAATCGATTCCGGCGATGATGGCGCGAGCCGCGGCGGCGGGATCCGGGGCGGCGGTGATCGGACGGCCGATGACCAGATAGCTGGCGCCGGCACCCAGCGCCTCGGCCGGTGTGGTGACCCGTTTCTGGTCGCCCGCCGCGGCGCCTGGCGGCCGGATACCGGGCACCACGAGAACGAAATCCTCGCCGCAATCTTGGCGCAGGGCGGCGGTTTCGCGGGGCGAGCAGACGACCCCGTCGGCGCCCGATTCCTGGGCCAGAGCGGCGAGGCGCCGGACCTGATCGAGCGCCGGCCGGGATTGTCCGACACGGTCGAGATCGTCGTCACTCAGGCTGGTCAGAACGGTGACGGCGATGATGCGCGGCCGCGTACCCGCGGCTTCGCGCGCCGCCTCGGCGGCGGCGGCGATCATCGCTGGACCGCCGCCGGCATGAATGGTCAGCAGGAAGGGCTCGATCGGGAGGCAGGCGCGGACCGCCGCCGCCACGGTATGGGGAATGTCGTGGAGCTTCAGATCGAGGAACAGGGGCAGGCGCCGTTCGGCGATCGCAGCGACGCCGGCCGGGCCGCGGGCGGCGAAGAATTCGAGCCCCAGCTTGAGCCCGCCGACGACATCGGAGAGCGCGTCGGCGAGTTCCACCGCCCGCACCGCATCGGCGGTGTCGATCGCGCAGAATATGCGGGCGCCCGCGCTCATCCCGGGCGCGCGCCTTCGAGACCGGCCGCCCATCGGCCGAGCGCCGCCGGTTCCTGCCCGCCGGCCATGGCGTCGGCCAGTTCCAGGCCCAACAACGGACCGAACTTGAAGCCGTGGCCGGAGAACCCGGTCATTACCCAGACGCGGTCGCCAATCGGCTCGACGATAATATTCTCATCGGGCGAAATGGTGTAGAAGCAGGTCCGGCCGGAAGCGAGACGGAAGCGGTCGAGATCGGCCACTCGCCGGCGGCACAATTGGTAGATCGCGCGCGTCTCCGCCGGGGCGGCTTCGCGATCCGCGCTCGGATGGCCGGACAAGGAAAAACCGTGGTCGCCGACCTTCATCGACGTGCCGCCGACCGGTGGTACCAGATAGAGACCTTCGTCGGGCCCGATATCCACCAATATCGGTGCCGCCGCCCAGGCCGCGGCGAGGTCGTCGGGGGGCGTCAGATAAGCCACGATCTGGCGCGACGGCGTTACCCGCGCCGCGAAATCCGGGACCAGGTCGCCGACCCACGGACCGGCGGCGACGACCAACCGGTCGGCGTGGTCGCGCCGTCCGTCGGCGAGCGTTACGGTGGCGGCATCCGGGCCGATCGCGGTCACCGCGCTATGGGCGTGGATCGTGACGCCGCGGGTGCCGAGATGGTGGCCGAGGCGCTCGATGATGCGGCCGGCGAGCAATGCCCCGCCGCGACGGAAATAGAGCCCGCAATCGACGCCGTCGAAGCGCATGAGCGGGAACCGTGCCGCCAATTCCACCGGCTCCAGGCGCTCGTAGTCGATGCCAACCCGATCCAGGGTGGCGATCGATCGGTAACCAAAGCTGTCGCGGCCGCGAACCAGGGTCAGGATGCCGGTCTCGGCATAGAGGCGCTCGTCCAGGTCCTGCCAGACCAAATCCCAGGCCTCGAAGGCGCCTCCGATCATCCGCGCATAGCCTTCCTTGTCGCCGTAGATTTGGCGAATCGCGCGGTGCTCGTCGACGGACGACGCATGAGGATTGGGAATCGGGCCCTGCTCGTAGACGCGGACCGAATCGCCGCGCCTGTGGCAAGCCCAGGCGGTCGCCAGGCCCATGATGCCGGCGCCGACGACAATGACCTCCATTGCGATCAGCCTTGGGCGGCGCGGCTGGGTGGCAGGCTGGGCGGTGCACCGGAGTTCGTGGAAGGTAGGGGTGAACGCCCCGGCTCGGTCGCCGAGGCGGCGCGCTTGACCGCTTCGAGTTCACGCCGCAGATGATCGTTCTCGCGGCGTGCCTCGCGGGCGCCACGCCGCCATTTTCGGCCCGACCACCAGGTAGTAATGGCGCCGAATAGAAATCCGAGGACAACGGCGACCAGCAGAACCGCGAACAAGGGTAGGATCGCGGCGTAGGGCAGCGGCCAGAAATCAACTTCGACCGGCGCCCGGTTGCTCACCGCGAAGGCCGTAACCGCGAGCGTCACGATAGCGGCAATTATCCAGATTATGAGCTTCACGATGGTCGCACGGCCGCGCCGCTCCTTTTCGTGCCGCCGGTCATGGGCGGTTGAGACGTTCCCTTAACTGTTTGCCGGTCTTAAAGAAAGGAACATGCTTCTCCTCGACATGCACGGTCTCTCCGGTACGCGGGTTGCGGCCCACGCGCGGCGGCCGGCGCTTGACCGAAAACGCCCCGAATCCCCGCAATTCCACGCGATCGCCCCGTTCCAGCGCGGCAGCGATCTCATCGAAAATCGTCGATACGATTCGTTCCGCCTCACGTTGCAGCAAATGCTCGTTTTGCTCAGCCAAACGCATAATAAGCTCGGACTTGGTCATGCGACTCCCCTTTGCCTAACTGGTCGGGCGGTGTACCGCAAGAACGCACACCACGACCCGCCGATTTTTTTGGATTTCCAGGCAGTGTTAAGGGTGCCAGACCGCCCCCCGACCGTCAAGCATAAGTGTCTCTGAAAGAAAGGTTTTCCAGCGCCGAAAGGACGCATACGGAGCAGATTCGCGAGCCGCAGTAGCGGCCGAGCGGGCGGCAGGGGCGTGGCGCTCCGCGCCCCCGCCGCGGTACCGGTTATGCGTCTTTTGGCTCGTCGGGCGCGTCCTCGGCGTCCTCGGGCCCATCGCTGGCTTCTTCGGGCGTATCCGCGGCCTCTTCGGGCGCATCCTTGGCCTCGTCGGACGCGTCCGCAGGCGCCGTATCGTCCGAAGCGGCCTCAGGCGCGGCCTTTTCCGCTGCGTCGTCGGTTGCCTCGGTTTCGGTCGGCTCCTCCGATTCGGGGGTCTCCCGATTCTCGCTGGCCTTGCTAAGCGCGGCGCCAAGAATGTCGCCAAGGCTGGCGCCGCTGTCAGACGAACCGTATTGAGCCATCGCCTCTTTCTCTTCGCGCACCTCCTTCGCCTTAATCGACAAAGTGATGCGGCGGGTCGATTGATCGACCGAGCTCACCACCGCATCGACCTTCTCGCCGACCGCGAAACGGTCCGGGCGCTGCTCGCTGCGGTCGCGCGACAGGTCCGACTTGCGGATGAAGCCGGTGGCACCGTCGCCCAAAGAGACCTCGATTCCGGCTGGCGTCACCTCGGACACGGTGCAGGTCACGATGTCGTTCTTCTTGATGTTGGCGGTGGTCGAGGTGAAGGGATCGTCGCTCAGCTGCTTGATGCCGAGGCTGATGCGTTCCTTCTCAAGGTCCACGTCGAGCACCTTGAACTTGACCATTTCGCCCTTGGTGAAGCCGCTGATAGCTTCGTCGCCCGATTTACCCCAGCTCAGATCGGACAGGTGAACCATGCCGTCTATGTCGCCGGGTAGGCCGATAAAGAGGCCGAATTCGGTGATGTTCTTGATCTCACCCTCGAGCTCGCTGCCGACGGCGAACCTGTCGGCGAACTCGGCCCACGGGTTCTCCTGGCATTGCTTGATGCCGAGACTGATGCGCCGCTTTTCGGAATCGACCTCAAGCACCATCACCTCGACCTCTTGACTGGTCGAGACGATCTTGCCGGGATGCACGTTCTTTTTGGTCCAGCTCATCTCCGAGACATGGACCAGACCCTCGATCCCGGGTTCCAATTCGACGAAAGCGCCGTAATCGGTGATGTTGGTGACCCGGCCCTTGAGCTTGGTGCTGATCGGATACTTCTGCACCACCCCATCCCAAGGATCGGCCTCGAGTTGCTTCATGCCGAGGCTGATGCGCTGGGTCTCCGGATTGAACCGGATGACCTGGACTTGAACGCTTTGGCCGATCTGCAAGGCCTCGCTGGGATGATTGATGCGGCGCCAGGCGATATCGGTCACATGGAGCAGTCCGTCGACGCCGCCGAGGTCGACGAAGGCGCCGTAATCGGTGATGTTCTTGACAATACCGGTCAGCACTTGGCCTTCCTTGAGGTTGGAGATCAGCTCGGCCCGCGCCTCGGCGCGGGTCTCCTCGAGCACCGCCCGCCGCGACACCACGATGTTGCCCCGCTGGCGGTCCATCTTGAGGATCTGGAACGGCTGCTCCTGGTTCATCAGCGGCGTAATGTCGCGTACCGGCCGGATGTCTACTTGGCTGCCCGGCAGAAAGGCTACCGCGCCGGACAAATCGACGGTGAACCCGCCCTTGACACGGCCGAAGATAACGCCGGTAACCCGCTGATTGTCCTTGAAGGCCCGCTCAAGCTGCGTCCATGCCTCTTCCCGGCGGGCGCGCTCGCGCGACAGCAAGGCCTCGCCATTGCGGTCCTCGAACCGCTCGACATAGACCTCGACCATGTCGCCGATCTTGATTTCGGATCGCAGGCCGGGGGCGGAAAACTCTCGCAGCGGCACCCGCCCTTCGGACTTCAACCCGACGTCGATGAGGGCGAAATCGTTCTCCACGGCGATGACGGTGCCCTTGACCACGCGGCCCTCATAGCCGCGTTTCTGATCGAAGCCGTCGTCGAGGAGGGCGGCGAAATCGTCGTCGCTCATCGCGCTGCCGGGATCCTGGGTTTCCGGGGATGTGTTCATGTGGCGTCGTTCCTTTCGGTATTCAGGCCAGCCGGTTGAATCCGGCGGTCTTACAACAATAATCCGCGGCCATACCCGGCCGCCGCTCGGAACTGCGGTGCGAAACCGCCTTAGGCGATTTCCTATCCGTTCCGCGATTTCAGGTATGCCAGGGTCGCTTCGAAGGCCGCGTCTGCATCCAGGTCCGTGGTGTCCAGCATGAAAGCGTCTATTGCCACCTTCAATGGCGCCACGTCCCGCCCGCTATCGCGGGCATCGCGTTCCGTCAAGTCCTGCAGAACGCGGGCATATATACTGTTTTGACCCCCGTCAATCAACTCTTTGTGGCGGCGACGGGCGCGCGCCTCGGCCGACGCGGTGACGAATATCTTGGCGTCCGCGTCGGGGCAGACCACGGTTCCGATATCGCGGCCGTCGATCACGGCGCCGGCCTTGCCGCCGGGCGGGCTCGCTGCAAAACGCCTCTGGACGTCGTTCAGCACCCGGCGCACCTCGGGATAGGCAGCGACGACCGACGCCACCGCGGCGATATCATCGTCGCGCAGGCGCGGCGAATCCACGAGATCGAGATCGAGCGCGCGCGCCGCAGCGGCGGCCGCGTCGGCATCCTGCGGGTCGGTCCCGGCGGCGCGCAACGATAGCGCGAGCGCACGATAGAGCGACCCGGTGTCGAGATAGGCATAGTCGAAATGGGCTGCCAGCCGCCGCGCCAACGTGCCCTTGCCGGCGGCGGAGGGGCCATCGACGGCGATGATCATGGGGCTTCGGAACCGCCGATGCGGGCGCCGAGCGACTTTAGATGCGCCGTGAAATCGGGATAGCTGGTGGCGATCGGGTCGGCATCGTCGATTGCGACCGCCGCCGCGGCACCCAGGCCGAGCACCAGGAAGGCCATCGCGATGCGGTGATCGAGCCGGGATTCGACGACGCCGTCGCCGGGGGGCGGTCCGCCGCACCCCTCGATGGTGAGGCTGTCCGGAGCGACCTCGGTCGCGATACCGCAGGCGGCGAGACCGGTGGCGATGGCGGCGATACGGTCGCTTTCCTTGACCCGGAGCTCGCCGATCCCGCGGAACGTCGATGTGCCGCGGGCGCAGGCAGCGGCGACGGCGAGGACGGGATATTCGTCGATCATCGATGCGGCGCGGCGCGGCGGGACGTCGACGCCGTGCATCGCGCTGCTGGCGACCAAGAGATCGGCCACCGGTTCACCGGCCAGCGTGCGTTCGTTGGTGAACTCGATATCGGCACCCATTTCGATCAGCGTCTGGTACAGCCCGGTCCGCAGCGGATTGACCCCGACCCCGGTAATGCGAATCGCCGATTCGGGCGTAATCAGTGCGGCGACGGTGGGGAAGGCGGCTGACGACGGGTCGGCGGGGACGGTGACTTCGTTTGCGGCCAGCTCGGGTTGGCCAAACAGCGTCGTCCATCGACCGCCGTCCTCGGCGGTCTCGGTTTTCAGATCGGCGCCGAAATAGGCCAGCATCCGTTCGGTGTGATCGCGGGTCGGCGTCGGTTCGACGACAACGGTTTCGCCGGGCGTGTTCAAACCGGCCAGCAGGATCGCGGATTTTACCTGGGCCGATGGCACCGGAAGCTCGTAGGCGATGGGCAGGGGCGCGGCGGCGCCGGTCATCGTGACCGGCAGCCGGTCGCCGCCGCGGGCCCCGACCGTGGCGCCCATCTGTCTCAGCGGATCGAGGACGCGGGACATCGGCCGCCGCGACAGCGATTCGTCGCCGATGAATATACTGGTGATCGGTTGGGTGGCGACGAGGCCCATGAGCAGGCGCGCGCCGGTCCCCGAATTGCCGAGGTCCAGCGCGGTTGCCGCTTCGCGCAGGCCACCGACGCCACGCCCGACGACGCGCCACAACCCGGACCCCTCGCGCTCGATGGAAATCCCCATGGCGCGCAGCGCGCCGGCGGTGGCCAGCACGTCGTGACCTTCGAGCAGGCCGCGGATGGTGGTTTCGCCAACCGCCGAGGCGCCGAGCAGAAGGGCGCGGTGCGAAATCGACTTGTCACCGGGAGCGGCGATCGTACCGCTAAGTCGCTGGCTGGGTTGGGCCGAAACGGCCATGGCGGGCACCCTGGATATGCTCGATGGCGGTCTTGCGCCGGCCGCCGATTGGTTCGAGGAAGTCCCTATCACAAACTGGCGCCCATCGCGACAGAGCAAAGCTGCGATTGTGGTTTGACAGGCGCTCGCGAACATGGCAATTGGCACGCCCTTGTCCTCTCTGCATTCAGCACATTTTCGGAGGGATCACGGTGGCAAAAGCCGAATGGGGTGCCAAGCGAATCTGTCTCAGCTGTGGCGCACGGTTTTACGACATGCGCGCGAATCCAATCACCTGCCCGAAATGCGGATCGGAGCATGCCGCCGACGATTTCGTTACCCGCCGGCGCACTACCCGTCCGGCCCCGGTCGAAGTCAAGCCTGTCGAGGAGGCCAAGAAACCGGACAAAGACCCGGACGAGGACGAACCTGTCGTCGAAGACGATGACGACGATGACGAGGAGCTTTCCGAAGTCGAGGACGATTCGGACGATGACGTGATCGAGGATACCTCCGACCTCGGCGAGGATGACGACGACATGGCCGAAGTGCTCGAGCACACCGAGGCCGAAGACAAGGAGTAGCGTGCCCCGCCCGGCGTCACCGCCGATGCGTTTTTCCCTTGCGCGGCGCTCGCGTTTCACTATTTTCTCGGCACTTCGGCGCCATTGCGCCGCACCCATCCCATCGGTCGGGGCCGTAGCTCAGTTGGGAGAGCGCTACAATGGCATTGTAGAGGTCAGGGGTTCGATTCCCCTCGGCTCCACCATCCTGCTTCGCGACCCTCGGTCGAAACAACGTCGGCGTCCGTTCGCGACGCCGGTCATCATCAACGATAAGTGGATTGCCCTTGCCCGGCGAATCGGCGCGCCAACGCCGGTGGTGACACCCGCGCCGGGCCATGATTACGTGGCGGTCCCCGTCGCAATGATTGCCGACCCGGATACAGGGAACCGCAAACACGATGAAGCCCAACCTCGTCGTTCAAGCCTTCTTATTCGGTCTCCTGGCGGCTTTTTTCTGGGGCACGCATAGCGTCATCGTCCGCTATCTCACCGGCGACTTGCCCGGCATCACGATCGCCGTTCTGCGACTCTATATCGCCGCCTTCGTGCTGTATCTCATCATGAGGGCCTACAAGCGCCCAGTTTCGATCGATTTCACCGACCGGAATTTCCTGATCACGACCTTCGGCGCCACCACCAACTACATTTTCTTTCATATCGGCTTGGAGCACACCAGCGCATCCAATGCGATGATGCTCGAGAACACGGCTCCGTTCTTCGTTTTGGTTTTCTTGTTCGTGGTCGTGAAAGAGCGCATTGGAAGAACGGAGGTGGTCGCCACAATGATCGCCCTGCTCGGCGTGTACCTTACTGTCAGGCACGACATTTCCGTCGGAGGTGAAGGGATCGAGGGCGACATCCTCGAGGTCGCCGCCGGCCTTACCTGGGCCATTTTCCTGATGGGAAGCAGCAAGGCCTTGAGCACGACCGTGAGCACCATCGAGCGGATCAGTTTCCTCTTCAACGTGTTTATTTTGTCCGCGGTCGTGCTGACGCCGTTGGTGTTCTTCTATCCGTTCGACGCGACCACAGATGACATCTTGCTGCTCGTATTGCTGGGCGTGTTTCCGACCGCCGCCGCCTACTATCTGTGGTATGAGGCGGCGGCCCGGGTGTCGACCGTTTCGGCGACGCTTCTGTTCACCCTCTCCATCGTATTCACCTTCGTCAACGCCCACATCTTCCTCGGCGAGCCCCTGACCTCCAACATGATCATCGGCGCCGTCTTGATCGTCGCCGGCGTGATCCTGTCGAAACTGGGCGGACGGAAAACCTGAAACCGGACGCCGCGCTTACGGTCATCGCGGCTATGGGCCGCCGCAGCTCACGCCGGTAGTCCCGCCTCCGTCAGCGCGTCGCCAAAGGGCCCGGCAAGGGATGGGTCAATGTCGAACGACGCGAAATAGCCGCTGATCGTAAATCCCGGTTCCAATTCGAGGACCCGCGTCACGGCCGCCGTGGCGGCGTCGTGCCGCCCGAGCTTGGCGTGCGTCCCCGCCAGCAACATATACGCCGCGCTGAAATAGGGGTTCGACTGGACGGTCTTGCCCGCCGCCTCCGCCGCGGCCTCGAAATCCCCCCGCATGAAACGGCCATAAGTAATCGACAGCCAAGGGGCGAAGTTCATCGGATCGACCGGGCTTAAACGGAGCGCACGTTCGGCCCATTCGATGGCCTGGTCCGCATCGCCGTCGAAGACGGTCACGACGCTGCCCAAGTTGTAGGTGAGCGCGCAGGACGGGCTGACCGCCAACGCCGCCTCGAAGGCTTGGCGCGCGGCCTTGCGATCGTGCGCGACCAAACCGAGGGAAAATCCGCCGAGCGACAGCTCGATGGCGTCGTCGCGTCCGTGGCCGATCGCCGCGTGGGCGTGGCGGATCGCTCCGACGCGGTTCTCCTCACGCCCGCCGCCGCGCGCATAAACGATCTCATGGCCCCAGGCGGCGAAACCATGGGCGAGCGCGTAGTCGGGTTCGATCTCGAGCGCCTGCTCGAGCAGCGGCAGCCCCTTTGCCGCGTTCTCGGGCATGGCCGGATAGATATGCGGGAGCGCGCGGAGCACGAGGTCGTAGGCATCGAGATTGTCGGGCCGCTTGCGCTTGACACGCTCGATCTCGGCTTGGCGGAGGCTGGGCTCGAGGACGGCGACGACGCTCATCGTCAGTTCGTCCTGGATCGCGAAGACGTCGTCGAGCGAGCGCTCGTAGCGTTCCGCCCAGACGTGGCTGCCGGTCTCCGCCTCGATGAGCTGGCCGGTGACGCGCACGTGGTTCGATGCCTTGCGAACGCTTCCCTCGAGAATATAGCGCACGCCGAGCTCGCGTCCGGCCCGCTTCACGTCCACGGCTTTGTCCTTGTAGGTGAAGGTCGAATTGCGTGCGATGACGAACAGCCATTTGATGCGTGCGAGGCCGGTAATGATGTCTTCGACCATGCCGTCGGCGAAATAATCCTGTTCCGGGTCGCCGCTCATATTGGTGAACGGCAGGACGGCGATGGACGGCTTGTCGGGCTGTTTGAGCGGGCCTGTCGCCGCGGCGGGCGTGGCAGTCGCTTCGCCGGTGTCCGCGCCACCATCGAGAACAAGCCCATAGACCCGGACCGGTTGGTCGATGTTCTTGACTTTCTGCTCTCCCAGGTCCGCGAATTCCACGGCGACCTTCCCTCTGACGTGGTCGAACACGGTTCCCGAAACGCAAATACCGCCGGGCTCGGCAAGTGCTTCCAGCCGGGCGGCCACGTTGACGCCGTCGCCGTAAATATCGGTGCCTTCGACGATGATGTCGCCCAAGTTGACCCCGATTCGAAGCCGGAGCCGCTGTTCGTCGGGCAGATCGGTCTCGCGGCCGATCATCTTCTCTTGGATGTCGACTGCGCACTGCACGGCTTCGACGACGCTGGGAAATTCGGCCAGGAGCCCGTCACCCATGAGCTTGACGGTGCGTCCCTTACGCGCCGTGATATTCGGTTGCACGAGGTCTTTCCGCAGCGATTTCAAACGCTCGAGCGTTCCCCTCTCGTCGGCGCCCATGAGGCGGCTATAACCGACGACGTCGGCGGCAAGAATGGCAGCCAATCGGCGCTGCATGCCCAGTCTCCTTCGGCGGCGAGAGTAGCGGGGCCGGATAGTGAAATCCATCTCTGTGGAGACGGGGCGGAAGGCCCCTTTTGGTATCCGTCGTGAAGTGAATTGGCGCGTCGAGGCAGTCTCATGACGAAGGAACACGTCGCCATGGTTCGACGTTATGCCGCGCTGCATCCCTCGCCCGTCGATGGCCCGTGACCAGGGCCGCAATCTGGCACTATGCTGAACGGGTCATGCGAGTCGCGCTCTATCAAACTACGCCCAACCGCGGCTCCGTCGCCGACGGCCTCGATCGACTGGCAGCGGCGGCCGGGCAGGCGGCGGCCGAGGGCGCCGATATCCTGATTACGCCGGAGATGTTTCTCTCCGGCTACAACATCGGCGCCGAGGCGGTGCGGGCGCGGGCCGAGGCGGCGGACGGGCCGGCGGCGCGGGCGGCCGCCGAAATCGCTCGGACCAACAAGATCGGGTTGCTCTACGGCTATCCGGAACTGACCACGGACGGCGCGGTTTATAACGCGATTCAACTGATCGGCGCCGACGGCGACATGGTGAGCGACTATCGCAAGACCCATCTGTTCGGCGCCGTCGACCGGGCGATGTTCTCGGCCGGCACGGCGCTTGCCCGACCGGTGATCTATGGCGGCTGGCGGCTGGCGGTGGCGATTTGCTACGACATCGAGTTTCCCGAGCTGGCACGCGCCCTGGCGCTCGCCGGCGCGGAGGCGATCTTGGTTCCGACCGCCAACATGGCGCCGTTCGTCTCGATCGCGACTCGGGTGGTGCCGTCCCGCGCCGAGGAGAACGAGGTGTTCGTCGCCTACGCCAATTATGTCGGCACCGAGGGCGAATTCGACTATGTCGGCTTGAGCTGCATCGCCGGCCCCGACGGCGCGGACCTCGCCCGCGCCGGGGTGGCCGAAGAAATGATCTTCGCCGACTTCGATCGTGCCCATTTCGAGTCTGTGCGGCAGGTGTCGACCCACCTTGGCGACCGCCGGCCGGATCTCTATGCGACAAGCGATTCCCAACTCACCGATCCCGGGGACGGCGCATGACAGAATCGGCCGACGAGGCCCTCGGCCCGGTCACGATTTTCGGGCCGGACTTCCCCTTCGCTTTCGATGACTGGATCAACCACCGCGCCGGGCTCGGCCGGATCCCGGCGGAACGCCACGGCGAACCGGAAACGTTCGACATGGTGAGCGGATTGCGGGCCGGAGGTTCGGGTTAACCGTCTCATACGCGATCGCGCCCATCCGGTGCGGTCCGACGATGGGGCGGTCCAAAAAAGAACACAGGAAACTTACCACATTGTCTTAACATTTCTTAACAAATTGGTGGTGTAATCCACGGGTAGAGTGCAAACCCATGGGCTCTCATGTGCAACGCCGCGAAATATAACACCGACGAAAGTCTAAAACGCGTGCCCGCATTGCGGTTCGGCCGGTCGCCGCGCGGCCCCGCCGAAGTGATCGTGCTCTATCCCGAGCGGCGAATTCCAGTACCCGCAGCACCCGCCGCAGCGCCTTACCTGCGACCGCAGTGGCGCCGTTCGATCGGCATCATGGCAATCGGGCTTGCCGCCTGCGCGGCCTTCGCGTCGTTGGCGCTGGCCGACGACATTGCCGCGACGGATCGGACCTCGTCGGCGTTCGCAAGTGTCGACCGCAATCGTGACGGTCGCATCGATCTCACCGAAATTCGTCTGTCCGCTTTTCAGATGTTTGCTGCGTTGGACCAGGACCGCGACAATGTCCTGTCGCTTGATGAGCTCGGCGCTGACGGGCGATCGGATTTTCGGGCGGCGGACGCGGATCGTAACAACGGTCTTTCACTCGACGAATTTCTCGACGCCCACGTCGTCGGCTATCGGCGCGCCGCCGGGGCGCAGACGAGCGGCTTCGGCCTTGACGGTCTAACCGACTGGTAGACGTACCGGGTTGACGCCGGGCGCGGCTCCGCCCTCTTCAAGAAATCGTTTGATGTGTGACGAGATCCGGCAGGGTCTCGAGTTCCAGGCGCTCTAGGTGCTTGTGGTTTAGCATCGGGCGTCCCGGCCCTCGTTCGCCGCCCGCTCCCCGATGACGGTCCGTCCAGAAGGTCCCGCACAAAAAGAAACGGCGCCGGAGGACCGGCGCCGTTCCCTTTATGCTTGGATGGTTAAGGTGCTATTGCAGCCTCATTTCCACCCGGCGGTTCTCCTGCTCACGGACGTTCGGTCCGGTGGGCACCCGCGGATCCGCTTCACCGCGCCAGTCGATGAAGATCCGGTAGGAACCGAGGCCGCCATTGATCAGGTAATCGCGTACCGAAACCGCACGCCGTTCTGACAGGCCGAGATTGTACTGCGGCGAGCCTGACGTATCGGTGTAACCGGTGGCGAAGACCTTCGAGCCTTCCATGCCGCCAGCAGCCCGCAGAACCTCGTTGAGGACCTGTGCGGCGTCCGGCCGGATGGCAGACGAATCCCAGTCAAAGTAAGCGATGAAGTTGGACGCCATCGGCGGACCTGCCGGGGCGAGCGCCGCTTCAACGGCTGCCATCGCGTCGAGGAAGCGCTTCTTACACTCTTCCGCGATGCCGCTCTGACGATTGCAGACGGCATAAACCCAACAATCGAACGCCGCTTGGGCCTTGGCCATGTCGGCCGGGGCCTTGTCGGCGCCGCCCGCCGCAGCCGCGGCGGTCAAACGCTTGTAGCCGTCAACGATTTCCGGATCGTCGACCGCGACCGAAGCGGGGTCAATCGGGTCAACTCTCTGGCCGCTGCCAGCGGTTGCCGATCGCTTGTTGAACATGAGCGCGCCGACATTGCTGGCGGGCTCGCCGCTGGCATGCTCGGTACGGGCAACCCACATATACTCCTTATGCAGGGCCTTATCGAAAGCCGAGCCAGAAGTGGCCATGCTTTCGGTCGCATCCAGCTGATCACTAATATAGGTATTGCCCAACGGGAACACATTCCCGCTACAGGCTGCGAGGGCTGCAAGCAATGCTCCCGCCACAAAAGTGCGTACGATTCTCATGATCCGTACCTTCCCCTCCTTATGAAACTCAAATCCGTCACGCAGTCCCAACCAATCTGTGTTTCTGCCGTCCCGTCGTGGCGGGCACTCGCAACCTCATACAAATACCGAAGGCTACGATCAATTCCTAATCCAGCCGCCTATTTCCTTGTCACGGATGACAATTGCGGCACTATCATGCGGTATATCACCCGTGCCGTCAAATAGGGAAATAGGCACATTCAACTCAGTGCTAAAGCCATCATTTCTGTCCGTCAACTTGAATGACGGATTCGATGCCCCATATTTTATCGTGTGTTGCTTTTTTGTAACACCTGCCGAGGGCGCCAATTCTGGGCCGTTGGCGGGGACTCGCTCATTGAGAGGAGTGCGCCATGTCTCGCGTATCGATGTTCAACAGCCCGCTTTTGCTGGGTTTCGACCAGTTCGAAGAGGTCCTGGACCGCTTGGCCAAGGCGCCAGCTGACGGTTATCCTCCTTATAATATTGAACAAATTGGCGATACCGGCCTGCGCATCACATTGGCTGTCGCGGGCTTCGGTCAGGACGATTTGGTGGTCCAGCTCGAAAACAACCAACTCATCGTCAGCGGTCGCCTCGGCGAAGACAAGGACCGCCTCTATCTGCACCGCGGAATCGCCACCCGCCAATTCAAGCGCACTTTTGTCCTGGCGGAAGGCATAGATATCATCGATGCCAGTCTCGACAGCGGATTGCTGAACATCGACCTTCGCCGGCCGGATCCGAAAAGCCGGGTCAAGAATATCGCCATTCGCAATGCAAATTCCGGCGGCGGCGATGGCACCCCGGGGCGGACGATCGAGGTCGAGACCGACGAGCGCAGCGCGGAGTCATGATCATGAAGACATCCAGCCACAGTCCCGGCCGCCACCATCTGTCGCCCGAGAAATTTGCCGTGCTCGGGCTCAATCAATTGGCCTACGTCAAGCCGATAACCGTCGACGGTCGTTTGGTCTTTGCCATTCATGGCGCGGACGGTTCCGAACTCGCCGTCTTCGAAGACCGTGAGACCGCTTTCGTGGCCGCCAGGCGGAACGATTTCGAGGCCGTCAGCGTCCACTGATCGGTGGCCGGGGTCATCATCATCGGGTGACGATCAACCGCCGGCAAGCCGGCCGGTCAATGGTTGGTGAGGCGTCGTCCGGGCGACCGGTCGGGAACGTCTTGCGCGCGCCCTCGAGCCCGGTGAGGCGGTTCCGCTTGAAGTTGAGAATGCGGTCGAGGTCAGGCCGCTTCGCTGGCGGCGGTCTCCGTCAGCAGCGCGTAAATCCCGTCGGTGGATTCGGATTCGCGTAATTTCTTGCACGCGTTCTGGTCGCGCAGCAGTCGCGATACTTGGGCCAGCGCCTTCAGATGATCGGCGCCCGCGGTCTCGGGGGCCAACAGAAGAAAAATCAAATCCACCGGTTGTTCATCGATGGCATCGAACCCGACCGGCGACTCGAGGCGGGCGAAAAAGCCATGCAATCTGTCAAGGGTCGACAATTTGCCGTGCGGGATGGCGACGCCGTGCCCGACCCCCGTCGTGCCCAATCGTTCGCGCTCGAGAAGGATGTCGAAGACCGTTCGTTCGTCGAGGTCGAGGTGCTTCGCAGCGAAACGGGCCAATTCTTGCAGAGTCTGTTTCTTGCTGCTGGCCCTGAGCGCCGGGAGAACCCGAGCCGGGCTGACAAGCTCACCAATGTTCATGTTGCGACCTTAAATATTTTTCGTTTTTTCACGATTGCCTCGTGGATCGACCCAGCCGATATTTCCGTCCTGTCGCCGGTAGAGCATGTTCAATCCGCCATGGGCGACGTTGCGAAACATCATCGCCGCCAATTCGGCCAAATCCATCATCATGACCGCCTCGCCGACCGTCACGGTGGCGATCTGGGTCGAGGATTCGGCGATCACCATTGGGCTCGCTTCGTCGCCCGTCGGCTCGCCATCGTCTTCGTCGTGGTTGGCGGCCAGGACATATTGCTGGGCCATCTGAGTGTCGACCTGCGGGCCGCGATTGCGATGATGGTCCCGCAACCGACCCTTGTAGCGCCGCAACCGCTTGCCGATCCGGTCCGACGCCCCATCGAAAGCGGAATAGGCATCCGCCGATTCGCCGTGGCCCTGGACGATGATGCCGCGGCCAACATGGACCGAGATGTCGGAGCGTATCTGATGGGCGACGCGCGAGAATACCACATGGGCCTCGATGGCGTTGTCGAAGTACTTTGTGACAGTGGTGGCAAGCCCTTGCTCGACGTGGGATTTCAACGCTCCTCCAACGTCCATTTGCTTGCCCGAAACCGAAAGGTGCATGGGTATCTGTGTCCTTGCCCAGGGCCGCCTATACCGAATCTGCGGGGGGCCGGGCATCCGCAAGGCGCGGAACATACGCATGCCGTATGACCGAGTCAACACTGGCCGGACGATCGATTTGCATGGCTATCGTGGGCCCGTTCGCTTTCGCCTGCGGCGTACCGCGGAAGGCTCGAGACCCAGGATTTTGCGGTATTTGGCCACTGTCCTGCGGGCGATAGCGATGCCTTCGCGATCGAGGATTTCGGCGATTCTCGCATCCGACAGGGCCGATGCCGGATCCTCGTTGGCGACCAGTTCGGCAATACGGTGGCGCACTGCCTTGCCCGATACCGCTTCACCACCGTCGGATCGCGCGATCGAGGACGAAAAAAAGTATTTGAGTTCGAAGACGCCGCCCGGCGTCGCCATGTACTTGTTGTTCGCCGCCCGGCTGACGGTGCTCTCGTGAAGGTCGATCGCGGCGGCGACATCGCGCAGCACCATCGGGCGCAATTCCACCACGCCGCCGGCGAGAAATCGCTGTTGCCGGACGACGATCTCGCTCGCCACCTTCAGAATCGTTTCGGCCCGTTGATTGAGCGCCTTGATCAGCCAGTTGGCCGACGAAAAGCATTCGGCGATGTAGCTCTTTTCCGGCCGCCCCCGACTGCGCGATATCTCGGTGCGGTAAGCGTTATTGATAATCAGGCGCGGCAAGGTGTCGGAATTCAATTCGACCCGCCATTCGCCATTCCCGGTCCGGGTGACGAACACGTCGGGTACGATGGTGGTGGTGACTTCGGTATCGAACGCCAGGCCCGGCTTGGGATCGAGGGCGAGGATTTCTGCGATCATGCCGTCGAGTTCATCATCGTCGACCTCGCAGATTCTTTTCAGGGCCGCTCGGTCTTGCCGGGCCAAAACGTCGATGTTGCCGATCAAGCGGCCCATCGCCGCATCGAGGCGGCCGCGCTCCTCCAGTTGCAGTGCCAGACATTCCGCCAGATCGCGGGCGAAGACACCAGGCGGGTCGAAACGCTGAACCCGTTCGAGGACCGTCGCGACGCGAGCCTCTTCGCACTGAAGCTGGACGGCGGCATCGCGCGGAGACGTCCTCAGGTAGCCGGCGTCGTCCAGGTTGCCGATCAGGAAGCCGCCGATAGCGTGATCGACCGGATCGCGCGTCGCTTCGTGGAGCTGCTGGGTGAGGTGCTCTTGCAGGGTGGGATCGCCGGAACGGATACCGCTGCCGCGGCCTTCCGCCTCGCCGGATTCGGCCGCCGGCTTGCGGACCGACGATCCGAACAGCGCCGTCACATAATTTGGCCGTCCCGAACCCGTGGCTGCGGTCCCCGGTGGCGGCGATCGATCGCCGCCACCCGGACCCTGGGCAACGGCGCCCGAGGCGCCGAAATCCGCTTCCGCCCATTCGAGGAGCGGATTGCGTTCGATTTCCTCGGCGATCGCGGAGGTCAGTTCGAGCGTCGAGAGTTGCAGCATTGCAATCGCCTGACGCATCTGCGGCGACACCACAGGCGAGACGGTCTGCTGCGGTACGAGCTGTGTCTTTATCGCCATCACAGTCGAAAGCGGTGGCCGAGAAAAACCCGGCGCACGTCTTCGTTCGAGACGATGTCCCCGGGGACACCGGCAGCGAGAACCGCACCATTGTGGATTATATAGGCGCGGTCGACCATGGTCAGCATCTCGCGGACATTATGATCGGTCACCAGGACGCCGATACCGCGATCGCGGAGCTGGAGAATGAGATCCTTCAGCTCGCCTATGGCGATCGGATCGATGCCGGTGAGCGGCTCGTCGAGGAGCAGGATATTCGGCCGCGTCGTCAAAGCGCGGGCGATTTCCACCCTGCGCCGCTCACCGCCCGACAGCGCTATTGCGGCGGCATGGCGGACGCGCGATATGCCGAACTCTTCCAGAAGCTCATCGGCGATCGTTTGGCGTGCCTCGCGGTCCGGTTCCGTAACCTCGAGCAATGCCAACAGGTTCTCTTCGACGGAGAGGCCGCGAAACACGGATGATTCCTGGGGTAGATAGCCGAGACCCATGCGGGCGCGGCGGTAGAGGGGCAGATCGGTGACGTCGATGCCGTCGAGCACAATGGTTCCGCGATTGGCTGGAATGAGGCCCGTGAGCAGGTAGAACGTGGTCGTCTTGCCGGCGCCGTTGGGGCCGAGGAGCCCGACAATCTCGCCGCGGCCAATGCTGATGTCGACATCGCGCACGATTTCGAGGCGCTTGATCGTCTTGCTCAGACCGGTCGCCACCAAACCGGTGTTGTCGGCGACAAGCCGAGGTTGCGTTATGGTCGAATCGCCCGCGCCGACGTCGTCGACAGGTGCCGAAGGAGCCGCACCGGCGGCGTCGGGCGAGTCCTCCGGCGGTCGCTTTCGCCGGGGGAAACGCGGCAGCCGCCGAGGCTTAGTCGTCGGTTTTGAAGAGTCCATGCACCCGCTTCGATCCGCCGCCTGTTATTCTGCCGATCTTGGCGTCCAGATCATATTCGCCGTAATCGCCATTGAGCTGACTGTCGCCGCTCGTGATTCGTACCGAGCCGAAAAGCTGCGCCATATCGGCGTCCGCATCGTATAGCACCTTGTCGGCGCGGAGCACGTCGTCGTCAGAGACGAATTTGACGTTGCCGAAAGCCTCCGAGCGCTTGAGGTCCGATCTTTCTCCGCCGTCCGGTTTGGCTGGCGCAACCTCACCGTCGCCCCGGTAATGGGCGGTCACGATATCCGCCCACAGCGTGCGGTCTTCATCCACGATCTTTGCGTTGCCGCGGGCGACGGCCATGTCTTTGGTTTCCCAATATTCGATCGTTTCGCTGGCGGTCAGCGTCGTATCCTCGCTGACCACCGTCGGTGGGTTCTTGGTTCCGGTAACGACCAGAACCTCGCTGTCCGATTCGTAGGCGGCATCGTCGCCGCTGACGGTCCCGTCGTCCGAGACCACCTTGACGTCGCCATGCATTTCGTAGCGCCAGACTTCGGATCCGCCGCCCGGTTTGTCGCGGTAGTGCAGGATCAACCGATCGGCGTAGATGGTCATGTCGTTGCGGCGAACCCGGGCGTTGCCTTTGGCGACGTACGCCTTGCTGTCGCGTAGCCATTCGATCGATCCGTCGGCGGTAAGATCGATGACATCCTCGCCCAGCGATGCCTGCTGTGCCGCCGCCGGCGCCAACTCGATGGCCGCGATCGCGATCGCCGCGACAACATACGTGCGCCAATTTCTCTGCCGGCGCATGCTCATTGCGAGTCTTCGTGGTCGGGGTAGATTACGATCTTGGCCGGCCCCTTGAGGAGAATGCGATCGCCGTCGGAGAGGATCCGAAAGCCGCCTTGGGCATCGAATTCGCCGAATTCGCCGTGTCCATGCGTCGGCTGATCGCTATTCGCTTCGCTGTTCTCCAGGCTGAATACGGCAGCGCTGGTATTCATCTCATAGCCCTCGTCATGAAACATGTTGACGTTGTCCTGCATGAGAAGGGCTTTCCGTTCCTTGAGATAGTGCCCGCGATCGGCCATGACGGCCAACCACGATCCGTTCTCGAGCTCGAAATCCGCCGACGGGCGCAGCAACTCGATCTCCTCGATATCGGGATCGTATTTGATTGCGGTGTCAGCGGTGAAGGTAAAAGGCCGGTCTTCGTTGTCCACGCCGCGGATGCTCATCCTGAGCACTTGGTAGTCGTCGGTGGCGGCGTTGATCGCGGCCGGAATGAACCCGGCGAAGCTTGCCATGCGATCGCGAAAGCCGGGCCACATGAACGCCGTCGCCAGCATCGCCACGGCGATCAACGGCAAGACGATCTTGCAGAACCGGACGACATAGCTGTGGCTCCGACTGAAATGCGATGGCGCCGCGCGCGCCGTGAGGTGGCGCAAGCGCTGCGGCGGTTTCTTATCGCCGATTTCGCTCGCCGCGGTCACGCGACCCCCGCCCGCAGGCAGTCGTGAATATGAAGGATCCCCACCGGCCGCTGTCCGTCGACGACGAACAGCGAAGTAATGCGCCGCGCGTTCATAAGGCCGAGAGCCTCGCTCGCGAGCGCACTCGACCGAATAGTCAGCGGGGACCGCGTCATGATGTCGGCCGCGTTCATGGCGAGAAGGTTCCCGCTCATATGCCGCCGAAGGTCGCCGTCGGTGATGATCCCGACGAGTTCGCCCGATGGGTCGAGGACACCGACGCAGCCGAACCGTTTCTGCGTCATTTGAATCAATGCTTCCGCCATCACGGTATCGTCGGCGGTGAGCGGGAGCTCGTCACCGGCGTGCATCAGATCGGCAACCTGCATTAGGCGGCGCGACAACCGGCCGCCCGGATGGAAAATCTGGAAGTCGGATTCGGTGAATCCGCGACGCTTGATCAAAGTGACCGCGATCGCGTCGCCGAGCGCCAGCATCATGGTGGTCGAGGTTGTCGGGGCCAGCCCCATCGGACAAGCCTCTTCGGCGGGCGGCAGAATGAGCGCGACATCCGCGGCCTTCGCCAGGGTGCTGTCGGCGTCGCCGGAAATGGCGATGACGGGGATGGCGAATCGTTTGGCGTAGTCGAGCAAATCGCTCAATTCCTCGGTTTCGCCGGAATTGGACAGGGCGATCAGGGCATCATTGGCGGTGACCATGCCGAGGTCGCCATGGCTCGCCTCGCCGGGATGGACGAATGCGGCCGGGGTGCCGACCGAGGCCAGAGTCGCGGCGATCTTGCGGGCGACGAGCCCGCTCTTGCCCATCCCGGAGACGATAACCCGTCCGGTTACGGCGACCAGTATGTCGATCGTCGATGCGAAGCTCTCATCGAGCGCGGCGGCCAAGGCGTTCAGGCCGTCGGCCTCGAGCCCGAGCGCTTCCCGCGCCGCTGCGATATCCTCGCTGATGTGGCCGTTCTTCGGCATGACCCGCCGCCTTCCCAAACCCAGCCGAAGCTCGTCGCACCCCCGCCGCCCGGTGCCCGCTCGGTGTTGGGCGCCCCATACGGCGCCGTAAAGCACCGAAAGGCAATGATAAATCGTGCTGCAGTATGACTCTGGCGGGGCCTTTTGGTCAACGCAATGCGGCGTTTCGATCAGCCAAATCGGCCGCCTAGTGGGCGAATATATCCTCATCGGGCCAGCCCGCCAGATCGAGCGCCGCGCGCGCCGGCACGAATGCGAAACAGCGGGCCGCCAGTTCGGATCGCCCCTCGCGCGCCAGCGCCGCGTCCAGCCGCGCCTTGAGGGCGTGCAGGTGAAGAACGTCCGACGCGGCGTAGCCGATCTGTTCGTCGGTCAAATCGGCGGCGCCCCAATCCGACGATTGCTGCTGCTTCGACAGCTCGACACCGAGTAGGTCGCGACAAAGGTCCTTCAATCCGTGACGGTCGGTGAAGGTTCGGCACAGTTTCGAAGCGATCTTGGTGCAGTAGACCGGCGCGCAATCGACGTCCAAATAACGCTTGAGAACGGCAACATCGAAGCGCGCATAGTGAAACAGCTTCAATCGGTCGGGGTCGCCCAGAATCGCCCGTAATCGCGGGGCCTGATACGCGTCATCCTGGAGTTGAACGAGGTGGGCGCTGCCGTCGCCCGCCGAAAGCTGAACCAGGCACAGGCGGTCACGATGCGGGTGCAGGCCCATCGTTTCGGTGTCGACGGCGACAACCGGGCCCAGTTCGACCGTCGCGGGCAGGTCTCCCCTGTGAAGCTCGATGGTCACGGCGCTATCGCACACATGGTGCCCAGGAGAAGACTCGAACTTCCACGGGGTTGCCCCCACAGGTACCTGAAACCTGCGCGTCTACCAATTCCGCCACCTGGGCATTTGATCCGATCTGGAACGGGCCGATTCGGTACAGAGGGGCGCCGATATTGTCAACGGCGTTTTCGCGCTGGCCGGCCGCGCCGCACGCGTATAATACTTAAGGTCGATGGGTGCATACGTCTGCGCCCGCGCACCTGGGTAAGCGTGGCAGACAGGAAATGACGATACGGCGAGCGACGGTTTTTGGCGGGTCCGGGTTTATCGGACGTTACGTCGTCGAGCGCTTGGCCGATGCCGGCGTCGTCGTTCGAATCGCCGTTCGTCATCCGAACGAGGCCGCCTTACTCAAACCGGCCGGAAATGTCGGGCAAATCGTGCCGCTGCGGGCGCCGGTGACCGATCCGGACGCCGTCGCGGCGGCGGTTGAAGGTGCCGATTGGGTAATCAATCTGGTCGGTATCCTTTACCAGCGCGGCGCGCGGACCTTCGCCGCCATCCACCATGACGGCGCGCGCAATGTGGCCGCGGCGGCCGCCGCGGCGGGCGTCGACCGGCTGGTCCATGTCTCGGCGCTCGGCGCCGATGCGAAATCGCCGTCCGAATATGCGCGTTCGAAGGCGGCCGGCGAGGCTGCCGTACACGAGGCGCTGCCCTCGGCGACGGTCTTGAGGCCGAGCGTGGTGTTCGGTGCCGAGGACGATTTCATCAACCGGTTTGCCGGCATGGCGCGCCTATCGTGGCTGCTGCCGGTTGTCGGCGCGGCGCCCGAGCTGCCGTTTGGCCGCCGCTCTGTGACCGGCCGCGATTTCTGTCGCGACGGCGGGCCAAAGTTCCAGCCGGTCTATGTCGGTGACGTCGCCGATGCGGTCGTTCGCGCCCTCGAGCCGGGGCAAGGTCGGGGCCGGACCTTCGAACTCGGCGGCCCGGAAGTCCTCAGCATGAAGGCGATTCTCGAGTTGATCCTGCGCCGGACCAACCGACGGCGCTGGCTGGTGCCGCTGCCGTTCGCCATCGCGCGGTTGCAGGCGGCGTTCCTCGAATATCTCCCGGTACCGCCGTTGACCCGCGACCAAGTCGCGATGCTCGAACGCGACAATGTGGTGGCCGAAGGCGCAGACACGCTGGCCGATCTCGGGCTCCGGGCAACGCCGATCGAAGCCGTGATCGACAGCTATATGGACCGTTACCGTGCCGGCGGACGCTTCAGCCGCCCGCGATCGGCGTGAACGGCTGCGCGTCGTAGACATAAACCCAGATCAGCAGTATCACGCCGAGGACGACGCGATAGACGACGAATGGTGTAAACGTCAGCCGGCGCAGCCAAGCCATCATCGCGGCGATGGCCAGCAGCGCCGCCACGAACGCCAGCAGCGCGGCGACCGCAGCCTGTACCGTTAGGGTCGGGTCGCCGGCGCGATAAAGGTCGAGGCCCGACAGGGTGCCGGCGGCAATGATCACTGGGATCGACATCAAAAGGGAGAGGCGCGCCGCGTCGGTGCGTTCAAAGCCGAGCAACCGCGCGGCGGTCATGGTGATGCCGGAACGACTGGTCCCCGGGATCAGGGCCAAGGCCTGGGACAGTCCGACCACCACGGCATATCCAAAGGTGAGGTGGTCGAGACGACGGAGGGTCATGGCCCGGCGGTCGGCGATGTAGAGCAGGATGCCGAACCCGATCGTCGCCCAGGCGATGACCTCGACGCCACGGAACAGGGTCGGCGCGAATTCGTGAACCAAATACCCGGCGATGACGACTGGCACCGTCGCGATCGCCAGTTTTCCGACCAGGCTTGCCTCGATTGTCGGCCGGCCGGCCGCGAGTAGAGCCAAGCCCTTGGCCATCGCCCACAGGTCGCGCCAGAAATAGACGATGACGGCGCCGAGGGTCCCGACATGGACCGCGACATCCAAAACCAGGCCCTGATCGGTCCAGCCGGTCACCGCCGGCACCAGGATCAAGTGGGCCGATGAGCTTATGGGAAGAAATTCGGTAATGCCCTGGATCAGGGCCACGATCACGATATGAAGCAGTGTCACGTGTTCCCCTGCCGGCGACGACCGCGCGCAGTGGCGGTGGCGCGCTTATACCATCCGAGTCACCGCGCCTCCAGATGAGATATTAGGTCCAAATTGAGACTATCAGCAATCTATGACGAATAATTTCCGCAGAGTTAACCATAATTCATGGTATTGATTCGAGAAGTCGTAAACATGTCATACCTTTTTGCCGATTTTTGCTCGACTCGCGGCGGGGCCGATCGCATATTATCCACCGTTGCCCGAGCTTGCGTCCCAACAGCGAACCAAACCGATCGTCGGAGCGTCCGCATGCCCCCTACCATGCTCAAATTCGTCACCGTCGCGCAGACGACACCGCCGAAACGCGTGGCGGCGGAAAGGCGGACGGATTTCGATGAAATCTACGACGAATTCTCGCCCGCGCGGGCGGCCGAGCAGGCGGCGCGCTGTTCGCAATGCGGCATTCCATTCTGTCAGGTGCACTGTCCGTTGCAGAACAATATCCCGGATTGGCTGATGCTGACCGCAGAGGGGCGCCTTGAAGAGGCTTACGAAATGGCCGCCTCGACCAACAATATGCCCGAGATCTGCGGCCGAATTTGCCCGCAGGACCGGCTCTGCGAGGGCAATTGCGTGATCGAGCAATCGACCCACGGCACGGTCACCATTGGCGCGATTGAAAAGTACATTACCGAAACGGCGTGGCAGAGCGGCTGGGTGGCGCCATTGCGGCCGCGCCGCGAGCGCCCGCAGTCGATCGCCATCATCGGCGCCGGGCCCGGCGGGTTGGCCGCCGCCGAGGAATTGCGCCGCAGCGGCTACCAGATCGATGTCTATGACCGTTACGACCGCCTCGGCGGCCTGCTGATTTACGGTATTCCCAACTTCAAGCTCGAGAAATCGGTCGTCGTCCGGCGCACCGATCGGCTTGCCGAAGGGGGCATCCGGTTCCACCGCGATTTCGAGGTCGGCCGTGACGCGACGCTCGAACAATTGCGCGCCCGGCACGACGCCGTGCTGATTGCCACCGGGGTCTACGAGGCCCGCGAGATCGCGTTGCCGGGCGCCGGTCTCGACAATGTCGTCGCCGCGATGACCTATCTCACCGCGAGCAACCGCCATGGCCTTGGCGACGCGGTGCCCGACTACGACAACGGCCGCCTCGACGGCGCCGGCAAAGACGTCGTCGTGATCGGCGGCGGCGATACGGCGATGGATTGCGTACGCACCGCGGTGCGGCAAGGCGCGAAATCGGTCAGGTGTCTCTATCGCCGCGATCGTGCCAACATGCCGGGCTCGATGCGTGAGGTCGCGAATGCGGAAGAGGAGGGCGTCGAATTCATCTGGCAGTCGGCGCCGGAGGCTTTCCTGGGCGATGGCGCGGTCGGCGGCGTTCGTGCCCAACGCATGCGGCTCGACGCGCCCGATTCATCGGGACGGCAGCGTCCGGTTCCGATCGAGGGATCGAGCTTCACGATGGACGCCGACCTGGTGATCAAGGCGCTCGGGTTCGATCCCGAGGATTTGCCGCTGTTGTTCGGCGCCGATGACCTCGACGTAACCGAATGGGGCACCGTACGGATCGATCACCGGACGATGATGACCAATCTCGACGGCGTTTTCGCCGCCGGCGATATCGTCCGCGGAGCCTCCCTGGTGGTGTGGGCGATCCGCGACGGCCGTGACGCGGCCACGCAGATTCACCGGTACTTGGAAGCCAGGGCAGCCGCGACCGAGGCCGGGTCCGATCTGGCGCTCGCGTCGTGACCGGGGACCCGAGGATGGATAACGACGTGGACAGTCAGGGGTTCGTCGACACCTGGCGACGGAATTCGTCCCGGCTGACCGAAGCGGGCGCCTACGACCCGAGCCGCGAGCACGATTCCTGCGGCGTCGGCATGATCGCCGCAATCGACGGCAAGCCGCGCCGCGCCGTGGTCGAGGCCGGGATCACCGCGCTCAAGGCGGTGTGGCACCGCGGCGCCGTCGATGCCGATGGCAAGACCGGCGACGGCGCCGGCATCCATGTCCAGATTCCGCAGAACTTCGTCAAGGAACACGTTCAGCGCACCGGCCACGAATTACTGCCCGGGCGTCTCGGCGTCGGCATGATCTTCCTGCCGCGTACCGATTTCGCCGCCCAGGAGCGGTGCCGCTGTATCGTCGAGGACGAGATCCTCAAGTTCGGCTACTACATCTACGGCTGGCGTCAGGTGCCGTTCAACGTCGCGGTGATCGGCGAAAAGGCCAATGCCACGCGGCCCGAGATCGAACAGATCATGATCGCCAACAGCAAGGCGATCGACGACTATTACTTCGAGCTCGACCTCTACGTCATCCGCCGCCGCATCGAGAAGCGGGTCCTCGAGGAGCACATCAAAGGCTTCTATATCTGCTCGCTGTCGTGCCGTTCGATCATCTACAAGGGTATGTTCCTGGCCGAGCAACTGACCGATTTTTATCCCGACTTGCTCGACGACCGCTTCGTTTCGAATTTCGCGTTGTTCCATCAGCGCTACTCGACCAACACCTTCCCGACTTGGTACCTGGCGCAGCCGTTCCGTGTCATCGCCCATAACGGCGAGATCAACACGCTCACCGGCAACATCAATTGGATGAAATCGCACGAAACCCGCATGGCGCACGAGAATTTCGGCGACCATATCGACGATCTGCACCCGGTGATCCAGGCCGGCAGTTCCGATTCGGCGGCGCTCGATGCGGTTTTCGAAGTGCTCAGTCGAACGGGCTATATGCTGCCCTATGTCAAGACGCTGCTGATCCCGGAGGCATGGACCAACAAGACCACCGTGCCGCAATCCCATCGCGACCTCTACGCCTACTGCAATTCGGTCATGGAGCCGTGGGACGGTCCGGCGGCGATCGTCGGCTTCGGCGGCCGTTGGGTGGTGGCCGGCATGGATCGCAACGGCCTCCGCCCCATGCGCTACACCGTGACCGGTGACGGCATGCTGTTCGTCGGTTCCGAGACCGGCATGGTGTCGATCGACGAGGCAACGGTGGTCGAGAAGGGACGCGTCGGTCCGGGCCAGATGGTTGCCGTCGACCTCAAGGACGGCAAATTCTATAGCGATCTGGAAATCAAGGATTGGCTCGCCGGTCAGAAGCCCTATGGCGAGTGGGTTGCGCGCACGATCGTCCTCGACAGCCTGATCAGGACCGCGGTCGTGGAAGGCGCCGAGTTCTCGAAGGACGAGCTGCGGCGGCGCATGGTCGGCGTCGGCTGGTCGATGGAGGACCTCGAGCTGATCCTCCATCCGATGGTCGAGGACGCCAAGGAGGCGGTCGGCTCGATGGGCGACGACACGCCGGCCGCCGTGCTTTCGAAGCGCTACCGTGGTCTGCATCATTTCTTCCGGCAGAATTTCAGCCAAGTCACCAACCCGCCGATCGATTCGTTGCGCGAGCGCCGGGTGATGTCGCTCAAGACACGGCTCGGCAATCTCGGCAACATTCTCGAACAGGACGCCAGCCAGTGCGACGTCCTCCAGCTGGAGAGCCCGGTGCTGTCGAACGCCGAATTCGATGCTCTGCGGGGTTATCTCGGCGGCACCGCGCTCGAAATCGACTGCACGTTCGATGCCGCCGGCGGCGACGGCGCGCTGCGCGACGCCCTGACCCGCATCGAGAACGAAGCCGAGACGGCGATCCGCGGCGGCTGTACGCATGTCATCCTGTCTGACAAGGAGACCAGCGCGGCCAAAGCGCCGATCCCGATGATCTTGGCCACCGGCGCCGTTCACAGCCATCTCGTGCGACAGCAATTGCGCACCTTTACGTCGCTCAACGTTCGTTCGGGCGAATGCCTCGACGTCCACTATTTTGCCGTTCTCATCGGCGTCGGCGCGACCACAGTCAACGCATACCTGGCCCAAGAGGCGCTTGCCGACCGCCATCGCCGCGGGCTGTTCGGCGATATCGCCTTTGGCGACTGCGTCAAGCGCTTCAAGCAGGCGGTCGACGACGGTCTGCTCAAGATCATGTCGAAGATGGGCATTTCGGTGATCAGTTCCTATCGCGGCGGCTACAACTTCGAGGCCGTCGGTCTGTCGCGTTCGCTGGTGGCTGAATTCTTCCCCGGCCTGCCATCGCGGATTTCGGGCATCGGGCTGATCGGCATCCAGCAAAAGGTTTACGAAATCCATCGCCGTGCCTGGGCCGAGGACATCGTCGCCTTGCCGGTCGGCGGATTCTACAAATACCGCCGCGGCGGCGAGGCGCACGGCTTCGAGGGGACATTGATCCACGCCCTACAGCATGCGGTGGCGACCGATTCCTACACCACCTATCGCAAATACAGCGAAGGGCTGAAAAACCTGCCGCCGATAAATCTGCGCGATTTGTGGGCTTTCGATTCGAGCCGCGCGCCGGTGTCGAGCGAAGAAGTCGAATCGATCACCGAGATCCGCAAGCGGTTCGTGACCCCGGGCATGTCGCTCGGCGCGCTCAGCCCGGAAGCGCACGAAACCCTGACCATCGCCATGAACCGGATCGGCGCGGCGTCGGTGTCCGGCGAGGGCGGTGAAGGGGCGGAACGGTTCAAGCCCCGGCCCAACGGCGACAATGCCAATTCGCCGGTCAAGCAGATCGCGTCCGGGCGCTTCGGCGTGACCGCGGAATATCTCAACAATTGCCGCGAGATCGAGATCAAGGTGGCGCAAGGTGCCAAGCCGGGCGAGGGCGGCCAGCTGCCCGGGTTCAAGGTCACCGAAATGATTGCGCGCCTGCGCCATGCGACGCCGGGCGTGTCGCTGATTTCACCGCCGCCCCATCACGACATCTATTCGATCGAGGATCTGGCCCAGCTGATCTATGACCTCAAACAGATCAACCCCGACGCGCAGGTCTGCGTAAAGCTGGTTTCGCGCACCGGCATCGGCACCATCGCCGCCGGCGTCGCCAAGGCCAAGGCCGACGTGATCCTAATCTCGGGCCATGTCGGCGGGACCGGCGCGAGCCCGCAGACCAGTATCAAATATGCCGGTGTTCCCTGGGAAATGGGGCTCAGCGAGGTGCACCAGGTGCTCACCCTCAATCGGCTCCGCCACAACATCAAGCTGCGGGTCGACGGCGGCATCAAGACCGGGCGCGACGTGGTCATCGCGGCGATGCTCGGCGGCGAGGAATTCGGCGTCGGCACCACTTCGTTGATCGCCATGGGCTGCATCATGGTCCGCCAATGCCACAGCAACACCTGCCCGGTCGGGGTCTGCACCCAGGACGAGCGGCTGCGCGAAAAGTTCACCGGCAGCCCGGAGAAGGTGGTCAACCTGTTCTCGTTCATGGCCGAGGAGGTGCGGGAGATCTTGGCCTCGCTCGGCTTCCGGTCGCTGAAGGAGATCATCGGCCGTTCCGACCTGTTGTTCCAGGTCAGCCGCGGCGCCGCCCATCTCGACGACCTCGACCTCAACGGGCTGCTGACCCAGGCCGATCCCGGCGACTATCCGCGCTACTGCACCTTGGAAGGTCGCAACGAAGTGCCCGACACCCTCGACGCCCAAATGGTCAAGGATGCGTTTCGCGCCCTCGAAGACGGCGAGAAAATGCAGCTCACCTATAATATCCGCAACACCCAGCGCGCGATCGGTACCCGCATCTCGTCCCACATCACCCGGCGCTTCGGCATGTTCACGCTGCCCGAGGGCCACCTGACCGTGCGCCTGCGCGGTTCCGCCGGCCAGTCGCTTGGCGCCTTCGCGGTGCAGGGGCTAAAGCTCGAAGTGTTCGGCGACGCCAACGACTATGTCGGCAAGGGCCTCTCGGGCGGCACCATCGTCGTCCGCCCGACGGCGGCCAGCCCGCTGCAGACCGAACGCAATACGATCATCGGCAACACCTGTCTTTATGGCGCCACCGCCGGCGTGTTGTTCGCCGCCGGCCAGGCTGCGGAGCGGTTCTCGGTGCGGAACTCCGGCGCCGACACGGTCGTCGAGGGATGCGGCGCCAACGGTTGCGAATACATGACCGGCGGCACCGCCGTCATCCTCGGCGCGATCGGTGACAATTTCGCTGCCGGCATGACCGGCGGCATGGCCTTCGTTTACGATGTCGACGATCGCCTGCCCGACTTGATCAATCCGGATTCGGTCGTCTTTCAGCGAATCGAGACGGCGTATTGGGCCGACCGCTTGCGCGACATGGTGGTGCGCCATGCGCGGGAGACGCAATCGACCTATGGCGCCAGCCTGCTGCACAATTGGGACGGCGCCTTGCGCCACTTCTGGCAGGTGGTGCCGAAGGAGATGGTGGCGCGGCTCGACCATCCCATCACCGAGGCCGCCGCCGGCGAGCGCCGCGCCTAGAACGCTCCGACCGGGACCGGTCGGGGGTCATTGGAACCGTTTCCTCGGCGCCGCATATCGCGATAGACTCGCGCCGCCATGCGCACGCTTTATCATCTGCCACTGTCGCCGTTTTGCCGCCAGATCCGCATCGCCGCGGCGGAGAAAGAAGTGGAGATCACGCTGCGCGCGGAAAAGGTCTGGGAGCGGCGTCCGGAGTTCCTCGCCCTCAACCCGGCCGGTGAGGTGCCGGTGCTGGTCGAGGACGACGGCGTCACGGTGGTCGGCGCCGGGCCGATCTCCGAATATTTCGAGGACGTCCATCCCGATCCGCCCCTCTATGGCCTTTCGCCGCGGGCGCGCGCCGAGGTCCGCCGTCTGGTCGCGTGGTTCGACCTCAAGTTCGATCGTGAGGTCGGGCAGAACCTGGTCGGCGAGAAAGTCACGAAACGGTTTCTCGGCCAAGGCCAGCCGGAGGTGCATCGCATCCGCGCCGGCCGTCACAACATCAAGACCCACCTCGATTACATCGCCTATCTCTCGGACCGTCGCCGCTGGTTGGCCGGTGACGCCATGTCGCTGGCCGACATCGCGGCCGCCGCCCATCTGTCGACGGTCGACTATATCGACGAGATCCCGTGGGACGAGCACCCGCTGGCCAAGGATTGGTATGTTCGCATGAAATCGCGGCCCAGCCTGCGTGCCATCCTCGCCGACCTGATCGCCGGCCTGCCGCCGCCGGACCACTACGCCGACCTCGATTTCTGAGGACTTAAAGCCCTCGCGCCATGCCGATGGCGAGGAACCGCCGAAAGGGTTCCGGCTTCCGCGCAGGCTCTCGAGATTTCATCGACGGCGACGCGTCCCGGCGCCACGCTGCGGTTGGTTTCGCGGGTGTCGGCCGGTGCGTGACCGTGCCATGGCTCCAGCCCGTGATCATCAGCGACCAGATGTCCCGATCGGAATGGTGTCGTTGGTGTTTCATTGCGCGGCGGCCTCTACTGGACAGGTTTGAAGCGGGCACACCGATTCGTCGCAAAGGCGGCAAATGTGATCGGCATGGGTACGGTTGCGGGTGACGGCGTTGAGAATCTTCTCGGTAATTTGGCTCAGTTGCCTCTGTTCGTCGTCCGACAAGGATGCCAGCGCCGCGGCGAGCACCGATCGGCGGGCAGCGAGACTGGACTTGCGGCAGCGCCGCCCGGCGGCCGTGAGGTAAAGCGCTGCCGATCTTCCGTCGGCGCCGCGCCGGCGTTCGACCAAGCCGTCCGCCACAAGCCGGTCGATCAGGCGCACGGTGGCCGAATGGCTGAGGCCGAGCGTCTGGCTCAGCGTGTCGATGGTTTCGCCAGGGGCCCAGCCGATCGATACGATCGCCGCCGGAGCGTTGGCGCCGCGGGTCGCGCGCTCCTCGACGGCGGCACGCATGTCGTCGGTAAGGACCAACGCCAACGCGCCTAAGAGATTCATCGTTCGTGCCGTCATGAGATAAATATATGCGTGTTGCATACATATGTCAAGTTTCCAGTTTCTATCTACGACGGACACTCCTACGGCTCGCGGGATTGGCGGCCCTATGCGCGCAGTCGTTAGTCCTCGATCTTGACGTCGAGCTTTTCAAGGTTGGCGCGGGCGGCATCGGCGGGGATCGATTCGGGATCGGTCTGCAGCAGCTTGATCCAGTCGGCCCGCGCCGCCGCGTCGTCACCGATGAGCCGATACAGATTGCCGCGCTCGAGCAGGGCGCCAAGATTGTCGGGCTGCAAGGCGAGGGCGCGCTCGACATCCTGCATCGCCAACTCGGCGTTCTCGACAAAGCGATAGGCGGTGGCGCGCATGACCAGCGCTTCGACGTTTTTGGCATCGGTCTCGATCACGGCGTTGAGGTCGTCGATCGCTTCCCAGTATTTGCCGCCGAGGGCGAGGACCGTGCTGCGGCCGACCAGCGCCGCGTCGTAGCCGGGTTGCAAGGTGAGCGCGGCGTCGTAGTTGGTGGCGCTGCGGCCGAGGTCGCCATGGAGCATCCAGGCATCGCCCGCCTGGCGCAGGACGGCGGGGCGCAACCGGGCTTCGTCGCCGACCATGTCCTGGGCCAGTTGCTCGAGCCGAGTCGCGGCCTGGGCATAGTGTTCGAGGCTGAGCAGCGCGGTCGCCGCGCAGTGGCGGGCCGGAAAACCGCCGCCCTGGTAACTCCACGCCATCGCGTTCTCGAACGCCGCGTCGGGGCTGCGCTCGGCCTGTTCGATGCACTGGGCGTAGCGCCGTGCGTCGCTTTGCTCGCTCGCCGCGCCCGCCGGTGTTGGCGCGCCAAGGGCCGCGGCCAGGCAAACCGCAAGAAGGGGATAACGCTGAGGGCGCAATGTCTTGTCTCTCGCTGGAAGGTCCCCGTAGAGTTGATGGACTTGGTGGCGATTTCAAGGCCGAAGGAGCGATCCCATGCCGCGACCAAAATCCGCGCCGCACCTGTTTTGCTTCGGACTGGGCTTCAGCGCGCGGACGCTGGCCGACCGCGTCCTGGCGCGAGGCGGGACGGTCGCCGGAACTTGCCGCTCGGCCGACAAACAAGCAGCGCTGCGCGGGGCCGGGATCGAGGCTCACATTTTCGACGGCACGGCCCCGCTCGCCGATGCCGCGGCCCTGTTCAGCGATGCCACGCATGTGTTGAGCTCGGTGCCGCCCGATGCCGACGGCGACCCGGTGCTGCGATATCATTTCGAGGATCTCGCCGAGGCGAGCGATGTCGATTGGATCGGTTACCTATCGACCACCGGGGTCTATGGCGACCGCGGCGGCGGCTGGGTCGACGAGGGCTCGGCACTGGAGCCGACCGGCGCGCGCGGCGCGCGGCGGGTGACCGCGGAAGCGCAGTGGCAGGATCTATGGTGGGACCACGACCGTCCGGTCCATCTGTTCCGCCTGGCCGGAATTTACGGTCCCGGACGCAACGCGCTGGAGACGGTGCGACAGGGCCGCGCCCGGCGTATCCATAAGGCGGGCCAGGTGTTCTCCCGCATCGCGGTCGAGGACATCGCCGAAACATTGGCGCGGTCGATGGCCGATCCGAACCCGGGCCGGGTCTACAACGTGTGCGACGACGACCCGGCGCCGCCCGACGAGGTCATCGCCTTCGCCTGCGAGCTGTTGGACGTGGCGCCGCCGCCGCTGATCCCGTTTCATCAAGCGGAGGCGGAGATGTCGCCGATGGCGTTGAGCTTCTATCGCGACAACAAGCGGGTGCGAAACGATCGCATCAAGGACGAGCTCGGCGTCGTGCTGCGCTATCCCGACTACAGGACCGGGCTGCGTGCGCTGCTTGCCGATTACGCCGACAACTGATCGAGCAAGCGGCCGAGGGTATCCGTCAACCGCGCCAGATCCGCCGCCTCGGACAACCGGTGGTCGCCGTCCTTGATCAAGGTGATCTCGACGTCGGTCGAGGCGAGGCGGTCGGCGATTCGCAACGAGGTCTGCCACGGCACGTCCGGGTCCTTCATGCCGTGGATCAGGCGAACCGGACAGGAAAGCGGGATCGGCGCGCGCAGCAAGAGATGATTGCGCCCGTCCTCGACCAGGGCGCGGGTGATCGGCGTCGGCTCGTCGTCGTATTGGGAGGGCTCATGCCACACCCCCTCGGTTTCCAATGCCGCCTTCATCGCGTCGTCGGCCACCGACCAGATCAGGTCCTCGGTAAAATCCGGCGCCGGCGCGATGCCGACCAGCCCGGCGATCCGCTCCGGCCGGGCGAGTGCCGCCAACAGCATGGTCCAACCGCCCATCGATGAGCCGACCAGCACCTGCGGTCCCTCGGTCAAGGCATCGAGCGTTTCGACCGCGTCCGCCGCCCAGACACCGATTGTTCCGTCGGTGAGTTTTCCCGAGGATTCGCCGTGGCCGCTGTAATCGAACCGCAGATAGGCTTGGCCTCGCGCGCGGCAGTAGGCGTCGAGCACGGCGGCCTTGGTGCCGGCCATGTCGGACCGGAAACCGGGCAGGAAGACCACGCCCGGACCCGAGCCCGGGTTGCGGCGATGCGATATCCAGCCGCCGTCCGCCCGTTCGAGGCGGGGCGCCGGCTCCGCGCCATGCGAGTCGCTGTCGGTCATCGTCCTCAGCTAACCTATTGCGCGAGGCGAGTCCAGCCGACCGCCGAATGGCTTGAAAAGTGGTGGCGGCGACGGCTCCTTTACGCTAGTTTCCGGCGCCCTATTTCATGCCACGAGAGGAATCCGGAGCCGGTCCCGTCATGGAACTGCCGCAACCCATTTCCGAAGCGTCGCCGACCGGCGGCGCGGTCAACGTGACGTTGCCGGACGGCAGCGTGCGCACGTTCGACCGTGCGCCGAGCGGCGCGGAAGTGGCGGCCGACATCGGACCCGGCCTGGCCAAGGCGGCGATGGCCGTGCGCGTCGATGGCGTGATGCGGGACCTCGCCGCAGTGATCGACCGCGACGCCCACGTATCGATCGTCACCGCCAAGGACCCGGACGCCCTCGAACTGCTGCGCCACGACGCCGCCCACGTCATGGCCGAGGCGGTCAAGGAGCTCTATCCCGACACCCAGGTCACCATCGGCCCGGCGATCGAGGACGGGTTCTACTACGACTTTGCCCGGCCGGATCCGTTCACGCCCGACGACCTCGAAACGATCGAGGCCCGCATGCGTGAGATCGTCGCGCGCGACGAGACGATCACGCGCGAAATATGGAAGCGTCAGGACGCGATCGCCTATTTCGAGGGCGCGGACGAGCTTTACAAGGCGGAGATCATTCGCGACCTGCCCGAGGACGAAGCCATCAGCATCTACCGCCAGGGCGATTTTCTCGACCTCTGTGTCGGCCCGCATCTGCCGTCGACAGGCAAGCTGGGCCGTGCCTTCAAGTTGATGAAGGTGGCCGGCGCCTATTGGCGCGGCGATTCGCGCAACGAGATGTTGCAGCGGATCTATGGCACCGCCTGGGCCGACGACAAGCAACTCGCCGCCTATTTGCACCGATTGGAAGAGGCCGAGCGCCGCGACCACCGGCGGCTCGGCCGCGAGATGAACCTGTTCCACCAGCAGGAGGAAGCGGCGGGCAGCGTGTTCTGGCACCCCAAGGGGTGGACGCTCTACCGGACCTGCGAGGCCTATATGCGCCGCCGGCTCGACGCGGCCGGCTATGTCGAGGTCAAGACGCCGCAGCTGGTCGATCGGGCGCTTTGGGAGTCCTCCGGGCACTGGGAGAAATTCCGCGAGAACATGTTTACGACCGAGGCCGATGACGAACACATCCTCGCGCTCAAGCCGATGAACTGCCCGTGCCATGTCCAAATCTTCAAGCAGGGCATCAAGAGCTATCGCGACCTGCCGCTGAAGATGGCCGAGTTCGGCTCATGCCACCGCAACGAGCCGTCGGGCGCGCTGCACGGCCTGATGCGGGTGCGCGCCTTCACCCAGGACGACGCGCATATCTTCTGCACCGAGGACCAGATCACCGCCGAGACCGAGAAATTCTGCACCCTGCTGATGAGTATCTACCGCGATTTCGGGTTCGATGACGTCATCATTCGCTTCGCCGACCGGCCGCCGGTGCGCGCGGGCAGCGACGCGACCTGGGACAAGGCGGAGACTGCGCTCAAGGACGCGGTCGAGGCGGCTGGTATGACATGGGAGCTCAACCCGGGCGACGGCGCCTTCTATGGCCCCAAGCTCGATTTCGTGCTCCGCGATGCGATCGGCCGCGAATGGCAATGCGGGACCTGGCAGGTCGATTTCGTGCTGCCGGAGCGCCTCGACGCGACCTATGTCGCCGAGGACGGCCAGAAGCACCGGCCCGTGATGTTGCATCGGGCCATTCTCGGCTCGTTCGAGCGTTTCATCGGCGTTCTTATCGAACATTATGCCGGCCGGTTCCCGCTGTGGCTGGCGCCGGTCCAGGCGGTGGTGGCGACGATCACCGGTGACGCCGACGATTACGCGCGCGATGTCGCCGCCGAGATGGCCGTGGCCGGGCTTCGCGTCGAGACCGACCTGCGCAACGAAAAGATCAATTACAAGGTGCGCGAGCACAGCCTGGCCAAGGTGCCGGTGATCGTTGTCGTCGGCAACCGCGAGGCCAAGGAACGCTCGGTGGCGCTGCGGCGGCTCGGCGGCAAGGCGCAAGAAATCCTTGCCCTTGGTGAGGCAGTAACTACACTTAGCGAAGAAGCTCGAAGTCCCGTGGCCTGACCCAAGGTCGCCGGACCCGCCCAGGCGAGGTATTCCTTGGGCGGGTTGCCGTGCGTCCCTGGCAAGGGGGCTTGGCCGCGGGCCGGAAATGAAGGAGGAACTACATAGCACGACCACCCATTAACGCCCAGCCGGTCCGGGAGGGACCACGGGCGAACGAGCAGATCACGGCCTCTGATATACGGCTGATCGACCAAAACGGAGAAAATGTCGGTCTCGTATCGGCCGCGCGGGGACGACAGATGGCAGAAGAGGCGGGGCTCGACCTCGTCGAGATTTCACCCAATTCGGATCCGCCGGTGTGCAAGATTCTCGATCTTGGCAAGCTCAAATACGAAACCCAGAAGCGCAAGAACGAAGCTCGCAAGAAGCAGAAGACGATCGACGTCAAGGAGATCAAGATGCGCCCCGGGATCGAGGATCATGACTACGAGGTCAAGATGCGGAACATGGTCCGGTTCCTCGGCGAGGGCGACAAGGTCAAGGTGACATTGCGCTTCCGTGGCCGCGAGCTGGCCCATCAGGATCTGGGCGCCCGCGTCCTCGACCGGGTCCGCGAGGACCTCGACGAGATCGCCAAGGTCGAGCAGTTTCCGAAAATGGAAGGCCGCCAGATGGTGATGGTGATCGCGCCGCGTTAGTCAGCGGCGCCTCGCGTTCTCGCTTCGAGATTCGACCACGCAGGGTTGCCTTTGATGCGCCGCCGCCCGAGTCCAATCGGCTGGAGCGTGCTTGCGTGAGTTCTGTCGCCGATCCAAACATCTCCGAATCGGGCCGATCTCCCATCGTGACGGCCGCTGGAATGGACGAGGGTCGGCGATGATGAAAGACGCGATCGACGAGCCCGGCGGGAGCGATACGAGGCCGACCGAGGCGACGCCGAGGACGATTTTCGCGTGCACGATCGGCAACGTGCTGGAGTGGTACGATTTCACCGCCTACGGCTTCTTGGCCGTTTTCATTGGTAGCGAATTCTTCCCCTCCAGCGATCCCGTCGCCTCGTTGCTCGCGGCCTTCGGCGTGCTCGCAGCGGGCTACGCGGCGCGTCCCATCGGAAGCGTCATTTACGGTCATCTCGGCGACCGCAGGGGCCGCAAGCCAACGATGATCTTGGCGATGTCGATCATGGGGGTCGCGACGGTTCTGATCGGCCTGCTGCCGACCTATACACAGATCGGCGTCGCCGCCGCTGTTCTGCTTGTCCTATTGCGCGTTGCTCAAGGCATCTCGGTCGCCGGCGAGTACAGCTCGTCTGCGGTGCTGCTGGTCGAAAAGGCGCCCTCGGCACGGCGCGGTTTTATCGGCAGTTGGATCGCCTTCGGCAACCTTGCCGGCTGCCTTCTTGGCTCCGGTGTCGCGTCGCTGACGAGCACTGTCTTGGGCGATGCGGTGATGGGCGACTGGGGATGGCGGCTGCCATTCCTGTTCGGCGGCGTTATCGCGGTCGTTGGTATCGTCGTGCGCCGCCGGCTCGGCGAATCGCCGGCGATGCCGAAGCCAGAGGATGTTGCCCGCTCGCCGGTTGTCGAGGCCGTCCGCTTCCACTGGCGGGAAATCCTGACCATCATCGGGCTGTGCCTGCCGATCGCGGTCGGATATTTCATCATCTTCGTTTACGCGGCCTCCTACCTCACCGACCAGATGCATTTCACCACCGCCGAGGCGATGGACATCAATACGATCAGTCTGGTCGCGCTGTCGTTGTTCATTCCGATTACAGGCCTTTGTTCCGATCTCATCGGCCGCAAGCCGGTCCTCTTCATCGCTCAGATCGGCACCGTCATTCTGGCCTGGCCGATGTGGTCCCTGATGCATGAACCGGCGCTTGGCATGGTGCTTCTCGGGCAGACCGCGCTCGCCGTCATCAATGGCATGGGGTGGGCGATGACGATTCCGGTGATGATCGAATTCTTGCCCGCCAAGGTCCGCTGCAGCGGCGCCGGGATCGGCTACAACCTGTGCCTCGGGATCTTCGGCGGCACGACGCCCTGGGTAGCGACCTACCTGGTCCAGCGCACCGGCGATGCCTACGCGCCGATCTATTACCTGATCGCCGCCGCTTTGATCTCGTGCGGAGCTGTCCTGAGTATGCGTGAGATGGCGCGTCGGCCCTTGCCGGCGTAGACAAACGTCGTCGTTTCGGCGTTTCCCTGCAACGTTGGCGCGAGGTGTCGGGGGGACAGGGGAGGGCCCGAAGTTGACGCCGTTCCGCTGCGGTCATGGTCGACCGGACCAGATCTTGCCCGATCAAATCGCCAGGAACACGACACCGGCGAGTATGGATCCGATAAGCGCGAAGCCGAGATAAGCGGTGAATACCGGGGCCTTGACGAGCGCATAGACGGCCACGGCGGCGGGAATCGAGCTGACGCCGCCAGCGACCAGGAATGCCATACCGGCGCCCGGCGACATACCGGACTCGATCAGCCCGCCGACCAGCGGCAAGGCCGCATACCCGTTGAGGTAGGCCGGTATGCCGACGAGCGCGGCGATGACGATCGGACCGACACCGTCGCCGCCGACCGCGGTGGCGATCCAGCCGGCCGGGACATAGGCCATCATCAGGCTCTCGAGGAGGAACGCGATTGTCAGCCACTTGGCGAGGAACAGAAAGCTGGACAGCGCCTCGCGGCCGAAGGTGGTGCGGCGATCGGCCGCGTTCCAGAAGGTCCAAGCGACGTCGCTGGGCGTGGTGAGACGCCGCGCGGCGCAACCGTCGCCGGCGATCCCGTCGCGAAGCGGTGCTTCGAACATGCCGAGGCGTTGACCGGCCAGGATTCCGAATCCACCAAACAGGCCGAGTCCGACGGCCGCCGCCGTCTTCGCCAACGCGAAGGGCAGGCCGAGGGTGCCGGCGGTGAGGACGAACATCGACGGGTCCATAATCGGTGACGACAACCAGAATGCCATCACCGCGGCCAACGGCACGCCCATCGCCAGCAGCGCCGCAATGAGCGGGATGACACCGCATGAGCAGAATGGCGACAGGGCGCCGATGAGCGCGGCGGCGAGGATCATCAACGCGATCCGGCCCTGGAAGGCGCGAGCAATCAGCGCGTCTGCCCCGCTCGCCTTGGCATAAGCGGCGGCGCCGATCGCAACGGCCAGGAACGGTAGAATGTCGATCAAGGCACCGAGGACGAACGCAATCGAATCCACGCCCTGAGCGCGGTCGACGAGAAGCAGGAGCACGACGATCGCCGCTGTCAGGCCCCAGACCGGGTCGACCAGACGGGTCAGGCCTGACCGGCCCCCATCCGAAGCCCGCGTTGTAACGCTAAAATCGGCCATACATCTACATCCTTAGTTTAATCGAATTAAAGGGCAAAAAATCAGCCCGCCGTCGCCATCTCGACCGATCCGGGCATATTGCCGAGTTCGATCGGCAGTCCTTCGCAGCATTCGCGCATGACGTAGGCGACAAGATCGGTCATCTGCCGATAACCGGCGGTGCAAATGACTTCACGGCCGTCCTTGCGCTGCTCGATCAATCCGGCCTGCGCCAGACGGGCAATGTGGTGGGCCAGCGTTGAGGCCGGCACGTCGAGGTGCCGCTGGATACGGCCGACTGTCAGGCCGTCCGGCCCGGCCTTGACCAGAAGCCGGAACAGGTGAAGGCGTGTCTCGTTGCCGAGGGCCGAAAGTCCAATCGCCGCCTGGTGATCGTTCATGGGTGACCTCCTAACAGAAATCTATATAACTAGATATATAGTTATGTCAAGTGAGTTTTAAGAAACTCTGCCGCTCTGATCTCGAGCGTGGCACCGACATGATCTTCGGTTCGGGCCTCGGCCGTGGAAGGGGATCGGCTACTGACGCTCGACGCGTTCGATCGCCGCCACGTCGTCGATCCAGTCGAGAGCCGAGCGGGTCCAGAGCTGCTTGGCCGGGCGGAGGGTGTTGCGCTGGCGCACCGTGCCGGCACGCAGGCCGAGCAGTTTCGGTCCCTCGCCGGGGTCCGCCGAATAGATCGGTGTGCCGCATTCGGGGCAGAAGGCTTGGGCGCGGGGCCGCCCGCTTTCGGCCGTCTTGACGTAAATCTTGGGCGCCCCGGTGACAAAGGCGAAATCGCTGTCGGGAGCAAACACCACGGTTCGAAACGCCGTGCCCGACAAGGTTTGGCAGTCGGTGCAATGGCAAATGATGACGTCCCCGGGGTCGACTTCCGCCCGGTAGGTCAGGTAGCCGCAGTGACAGCCGCCGTCGATCTTCATTCCGGTTCTCCCGAGACTTGCGGTTGGCGGTCGCCGCCATCTGCACCGATCGCCGCCGTGCGCGCGCGTCGGGCGACACGGCGGACGACGACGATCGAGAGCACGACGGCGGCGGCGAAGACGTACAGGCCCGAATGGATGACCACGTCGGAAACCATCGACAACTTGATCACGACGACGAGGAGGGCGGCGACGAAGACGTCGAGCATCGACCAACGGCCGAGCGCCTCGATCCAGCCGAGCAGACGGTGCAGCCGACCGGAGGCGCGGTCCAGTTTGCGCAACACCGTGGCGGCAACGATCAGCTTGATCGCCGGGAACAATATCGTAAAGACGAAGACGATCAGGAAAAGCATGATGTCGCCGCTGTCGAGGAGGCGAAAGGTGCCGTCGAGAATCGACACCTGGTCGCTGAAAACGACCATCGTCTTGACCGTCATCACCGGCAGCAGCCACCCGGCGACCAGGAGAATTGCCGTTCCCCCGAGCCACCAAGCGAGGTGGTCGTCGAACAGGGCGGCCAGGCGCCGGACGAGCGGCCGGGCCGGATTGTTGGCATTGTTCATCGCGCTGTTTCCGCGCCTCGGGTCAATCGGGATCGGATGCCACTTAACGGAACGACCCGGCGCTTCGCAAGCCTTGCGTTCCCCCGCTACCGCCGTTATAAGGCGGCTCCGTTCGCCCGGCCGGTCCGGGCGGCATGGCGCGTCGTGGCCCAAAGGGCATGCCCGGCCGCCCCGGAACGACACTTCGAATCAGGAGATGAAAATGCCCAAAATGAAGACCAAGAGCAGTACCAAGGGGCGATTCTCCTTTACGGCTACGGGCAAGGTCCGGATGAACCCGGCGAAGAAGCGCCATTTCCTGCGCCGCCGGTCCCAGAAGATGAAGCGACAGCATCGCGGCTCCGAAATCATGGCCAATGACGCCGCGCGCATCGTCAAAAAATACATGCCCTACCGCTAAGGAAACGCACCATGGCACGTATCAAGAGGGGCGTGACCAAACACGCTCGCCACAAGAAGGTCATCAAGGCAGCCAAGGGCGCGCGGGGAAGGCAGAAGAATACCTTCCGCGCCGCCAACCAGCGGGTCGAGAAGAGCCTGCAATACGCCTATCGCGACCGCCGCACCCGTAAGCGCAACTTCCGCGCCCTGTGGATCCAGCGCATCAACGCGGGTGCGCGCGAGCACGGACTGACCTATTCCGAGTTCATGAACGGCGTCCACAAGGCCGGTATCGACCTCGACCGCAAGATCATGGCCGACCTCGCCGTGCGCGAGCCGGAGGCGTTCAAGGCCATCGTCGATCAGGCCCGAGCCGCCCTCGACTCCGCCGCCTAGAACACGCGGAGAGCTATCGACGGCAGCGGGGGCCGGCAATCGGCGGACCTCGCCGTCGTCGATTCCGTGGAAGGCAGGAATGGAAAACCCGGACGACATCAGGACCGAATTGCTGGCCGCGATTGAGGCCGCGGGCGACCTCAATGCGCTCGAGCGGGTGCGGGTTTCGGCGCTCGGAAAAAAGGGCCGGCTGACCGGCCTGATGAAGCAATTGGGCGGGCTCGATGCGGAGGCGCGCAAGCAATCGGGCCGCGCGCTCAACGAGCTCAAGGACGCGGTCGCCGCGGCCATCGAGGCGCGCCGCTCGGCGCTCGCCGACAGCGAACTCGACGCGCGGTTGGCCGGCGAGACGCTCGACGTCACCCTGCCGGCCCGGCCCGAACGGCAAGGTCACATCCATCCGATCAGCCAGACCATCGACGAGGTGACGGCGATCTTCGGCGAGATGGGGTTCACCATCGCCGAGGGCCCGGACATCGAAAGCGACTGGTACAACTTCACCGCGCTCAACATCCCGCCCGATCACCCGGCGCGCCAGATGCACGATACCTTCTATCTGCCGGAAAAAGACGACGGCAGCCAATTGGTGCTGCGGACCCATACCTCGCCGGTGCAGATCCGCGCCATGGAAAACGCCAAACCGCCGTTTCGCCTCCTCGTGCCGGGGCGCACCTATCGCTCCGATTCGGACATCACCCATACGCCGATGTTCCATCAGTTCGAGGGGCTGGTCGTCGACGAGACCACCCATATGGGTCACCTCAAGGGATGCTTGATCGAGTTCTGCCGCGCCTATTTCGAGGTCGCCGACGTGCCGGTCCGCTTCCGGCCGAGCCACTTTCCGTTCACCGAACCGTCGGCGGAGGTCGATATCGGCTGCATCCGCAAAGGCGGCGAATTGAGGATCGGCGCCGGTGACGACTGGCTCGAAATCCTCGGCTGCGGCATGGTTCATCCCCGGGTGCTGGAGAATTGCGGTGTCGATTCGACCCGCTATCAGGGCTTCGCCTTCGGCATGGGCTGCGAGCGCATCGCCATGCTCAAATACGGCATTCCGGATCTGCGCACCTTCTTCGACGCCGATTTGCGCTGGTTGCGCCATTACGGCTTCGTTCCTCTCGACGTGCCGTCGATGACCGGTGGGCTGTCGGCATGAAATTCACCCTGTCCTGGCTCAAGGATCATCTGGAGACCGAGGCCACGCGCGACGAGATCGCCGCGCGGTTGACCGCGCTCGGTCTCGAGGTCGAGGAAGTCGTCGATCAGGCGGCGGCGCTCGCGGCCTTCACCGTCGGCTATGTGATCTCGGCGGAAAAGCATCCCGATGCCGACCGCCTCCGCGTCTGCCTCGTCGACAGCGGTGGGGAACAGGTTCAGGTGATTTGCGGCGCGCCCAACGCGCGGACCGGCATGAAGGGTGTGTTCGCGCCTGCCGGTACGCATATTCCGGGCACCGGTGTCGATCTCAAGGCGGCCAAGATTCGCGGCGTCGAGTCCAATGGCATGCTGTGCTCGGAACGGGAAATGGGCGTCAGCGACGAGCACGAGGGTATCATCGAGCTCGATGACGATGCCCCGGTCGGCATGCCGTATGCCGAATTGATGGGGCTCGACGATCCGGTCTTCGATATCGCCATCACCCCCAACCGCCAGGATTGCCTGGGCGTCCGCGGCATCGCCCGCGACCTTGCCGCCGCCGGGGTGGGCACCCTCAAGCCGCTGCAGATCGAAACCGTGACCGGCACCTTCGACAGCCCGATCCAATGGCGCCGCGATCTTCCCGCCGAAGAAGGCCATGCCTGTCCGATGGTCGTTGGGCGCTTGTTCCGTGGCGTCACCAACGGACCGAGCCCCGACTGGGTACAGCAACGACTCCGCGCCGTCGGGCTGCGGCCGATCTCGGCGCTGGTCGATATCACCAACTACGTCACCATAGATTTTGGCCGCCCGCTCCATGTGTTCGACGCCGACAAGCTGGCCGGCGACCTGACGATGCGGTTCGCCAACGCCGGCGAATCGATCCTCGCTCTCGACGGGCGCGCCTATGACCTCGATCCGGAGATGACAATCATCGCCGACGCCAACGCGGTGCACGGCATCGGCGGCGTGATGGGCGGCGAGAATAGCGGCTGCACCGCCGAGACCAAGAACGTGTTCCTCGAGGTCGCCCTGTTCGACCGCGTGCGCACGGCGGCGACCGGCCGCAAGCTGCAGATCGAAAGCGACGCCCGCTATCGGTTCGAGCGCGGCGTCGATCCGGAATCGGTGCTGTGGGGGGCCGAGGTCGCTGCCCAATTGGTCGCCGAGTTCTGCGGCGGCGAGGCGAGCGCCCTGACCATCGCCGGCGAAATGCCGGACTGGAGCCACACGGTTCCGCTGCGCCTCGACCGGGTTAAGCATCTCTGTGGCGTCGACATCCCGGCGGCCGAACAGAAATCGATCCTCGAGCGCCTCGGCTTCACGCCGGAGGGCCAGGGCGCGACGGTCGAGGTGCGGGTGCCGTCGTGGCGCGTCGACGTCGACGCCGAGGCCGACTTGATCGAGGAAATAACCCGGGTCTATGGCTACGACCGCATTCCGGTGGTGCCGATGACCCTCGACACCGCCCTGCCGCCGGTCGCGGTGACCCCGGCCCAGCGCCGCACGCGCCAGGTCCGGCGGGCGATCGCCGCGCGCGGCTACGACGAGGCGGTGACGTGGTCGTTCTGCCGCGCCGACCACGCGGCGCTGTTCGGCGGCGGCAATCCCGATCTCACCCTGGTCAACCCGATCAGCGCCGATCTCGATGTCATGCGGCCGTCGATCCTGCCCAACCTGATCACCGCCGCCGCGCGCAATCACAACCACGGCGAAGGCGACGGCGCCTTGTTCGAGGTCGGCCCGCAATATTGCGACGACACCCCGGCCGGTCAGGATCTGGTCGCCGCCGGGGTGCGCGCCGGGCGCACGGGACCGCGCCACTGGTACGCCGCGCCGCGCGACGTCGATGTCTACGATGCCAAGGCCGACGCCATCGGTGCACTGACCGCCGCCGGCGCCCCGGTCGACAAACTCCAGGTCTCGACCGACGCCCCGTCCTGGTACCACCCCGGGCGTTCGGGCGGGCTGCGGCTCGGCCCCAACGTGCTGGCCTGGTTCGGCGAGGTCCATCCGCGCGTCCTGCGCGCGCTCGAGGCCAAGGCGCCGATGGCGGCGTTCGAGGTGTTCGTCGACAAGATACCGCGGCCGCGCGCCAAGGACGGCAAGAAGCGGCCGCTGCTGAAGGCGTCGCCCTATCCGGCGGTCGAGCGCGATTTCGCCTTCGTCGTCGATGAAGCGGTTCCGGCCGAAAAGCTGGTGCGGGCGGCGCTCGGCGCCGACAAGGACCTGATCGCCGGGGTCTCGGTGTTCGACGTCTATGGCGGCGGCGGCATCGGCGACGGCAAGAAATCGCTGGCCATCTCCGTCACCCTGCAATCGGCGGCGCGCACGCTCACCGAAGAAGATATCGACGCCACCTCGGACAGGATCGTCGCCAACGTTTCCAAGCAGACCGGCGGCGCGCTCAGGGACTAGTCGGACTTGCCTAAACCGAGTCCCGCCTCAGATTGAACCCCGCCTGAACGGCGACCGCGGCGACAACGACTGCGCCGGCGATCATCGTCGTCGGCGCCGGGACCTCGCCGACCCCGATCCACACCCAAAGCGGTGCCAAGGCGACCTCGATCAGCATGATGAGGGCGATTTGCGCCGCCGGCACGTCGCGGGCGGCGACCGTGATCAGGATGTATTGGAGGCCGATCTGCGCGCTGCCGAGAAGCAGCGACACGACCAGGTCGTGGGCGCCGATCGCCAAGTCGCCGACGAAGACGAGGCAGACCAGACCGGCGAAAACCCCGGACAGGCAGGTTGCCGGCATCATGTCGACGGCACGGCCGAAGCGAAGGGCGACGATCGCGCCGGCATAGCCGAGGCAGGCGACGAGCGCGGCCGCCGCGCCGTCGATCGTGGTCCCTTGGCGGCCGGTCCCCAGCATCAGGCCGATCGCGGCGAGCGCCACCACCATCGCCGCCGCCATGACGGCGGATATCCGCTCGCGCAGGACCAGCCAGCCGAGCAGGGCGGCGAACAGGGGCGCGCTGCTGAGGATGAAGACGGCCTCGGCGACGGAGGTCCACAGCAGGGAGAAGATGAAGGCGATGAACGCGCTGCCGAGGCTGATGGCGGCGATCACGCCGGGCCAGCCGACGGCGCGGAAGGCGTCCCCGGTGCGCGACCGGTGGCGCCACAGGATGACGATGAGGACGGTGCCGGCGAACGCCAATGACCGGTAAAACAGGACTTGCCAGCCGCTTGCCTCTTCGATTTGGCGGACCAGGATTCCCGACGAACTGGCGAATAGGGCGGCGAGGAGGACCGCGGTCAGGCTGCGGGCATGGCGCCGATCGATTTCCCGCGCGTTGTGGCATCCGTCGGTCATACCGCCGATCCATTCACCGAGTATAATCCCGAAATTCTCTTATAATAGAATATTCTTGAAAAGTAATACACGGTTGAGAATTTTGTGTCAATATTGCCGATATGGTATGGGACATGGCGACGAATCGGGCGCCGGCGTCCCGCCCAAGGACCCGGGAATCGAACCGCACGATGAGCCCACAAACCCCGTTTGACATGCGACCTCCGGCGGTGGGCGGACCTGCGGCCGATCGTCCCCGCCAGGCGCTCGGCGACCGCGTGCGGGCGCTGCGCAACGGCCGCGGCTGGACGCTCGATCAGGCGGCGGCCCATACCGGCCTGTCGCGGTCGTCGCTGTCCAAGATCGAAAAGGGTCAGATGTCGCCGACCTACGATGCGATGCTCAAACTGGCGCGCGGCTTCGGACGCGATATCACCGAGTTGGTCGCCGCAGGCCCGGGCCCCGGCGCCACCGGCCGGCGCAGCATTACCCGTGCCGGAGAGGGCGAGCCCTATGCCTCGCCGACCTGCCGCCACCGGTTGCTGGCGGCGGACCTGTCGCACAAGACGTTGCTGCCGTTCCATACCGTCGTCACCGCGCGCGCACTCGAGGACTATCCCGATTGGGACCGTCACGACAGCGATGATTTTCTTTACGTCCTGACGGGGTCGCTCATCGTCTATACGGAACTCTACGAGCCGGCCGAGCTCCACGCCGGCGACAGTATCTACATGGACGGACGCATGGGTCATGCCTGCGTCTCGACCGGCGAGACCGATGCGGTCGCGCTGTGGATCAGCGTGCCGTAATGCCGTTCCGCGCCGCCAATCCGGATTCACCGGAGCCCGTCCCGCCGCCGCCCAAACCGCTCTCCGCCGACCTGCCCTTCGTCGAGCTCGCCCAGGTCGGCGACAACGCCTGGTGGCGCTACCTGTTGTCGGTGTTCGTCATCATCGTCGTCGCCGCCGTATTACAGATTATCGTCGGCATCATCGCCTTTTATCTGGGCTTGCCGTTGGGGCAGATGATGGGTGAGGAAGGTGGCAGCCCGGAAGAGCCGAACCTCCTCGCCTTTATCTTCATCATGCTATCGGTGGCGGCAATGTTGCCGGCGACGCTGGTTGCGGTGCGAGCCTTCCATCACCGACCGGTGCACACGCTGTTCACCGCCCGCGCCCGCTTCGACTGGGGCCGTTGCCTGACCGGCGCCGGCGTCGTCCTGGTCACGGTCGCCGTGGCGACCGTGACCATATCCGCGGTTTGGCCGGGGGTGATCGAATACACCCTCGATGCCTCCGCGTTCCTGCTCTTCCTGCCCTTCGTCCTGGCCTTGGTCCCGGTTCAAGTGCTCGCCGAGGAGGTCCTGTTCCGCGGCTATGTCCTGCAGGGCGTCGCCCGGCTGACCCGGCTGTGGGCGGTCCGGCTCATCGTGCCCGCCGCCCTGTTCACGGTCGCTCATTTCGCCAATCAGGAGTTCCGCAGTGGCGGCTGGTGGGCGGCCGCCGACTATGCCGTGATATCGCTCTATCTCGGCTACCTGGCGCTGCGCGGCAACGGCCTCGAAGACGCCACCGGTTTCCATCTCGGCCTCAACGCGTCGTTCTTCCTGATCGTCGGCTATGGTGTCTCCGACCTGCGAACGCCGTCGCTGTTTTTCATTCCGGGCTACGATTTCCGGCTCGGATTGCTGGCCTCGCTCGCGATCTGCGCGATCCACTACGCGCTCGTCATCCGACGCCGGCGGGGCGCTTCGGACGGAGCCTAATTTCCGATCAGGATCGCGAGCAAGGCGGCGACGGTCAGCCAGGCGATCGCGGTCGACAGCAGGACCCCGGCCGCGGCCCGCGCGACATAGGTTTCGTAGGTGTTCGCGAAGACGAACACATTGACCCCGATCGGCGTCGCCGCGATGACTGTCGCGACCGCCGCCCACGCCGGCTCGACGGCGAACAGATAGGTCGCGCCGAGCCACACCAGCGCCGGCAGGCAGACCAGCTTCAACACCATGGCCACCGACACCTCGCGCAGATCGCCACCGATCTTGTAGGCGGTGAGCGCCGCGCCGACCGTGAACAGCGCGGTTGGCGGCCCGGCTCGGCCGAGCAACTCGAGAAAGCGGTCGACCGGATCCGGCAGGATCAACCCCAGCGAGTCGAAAACGACGCCCAAAACCATCGCGACCACGATCGGGTTGCGCACCAAGGCCGACAGGGTGGATCGGATGACCTGATGCCAGCGTCCGCCGCGACTGCGGTGGGACTCGATGACGATCGTCGGCAGGCCGATCAGAACCAGCGAATGAAAGCCGATGATCAACATCGTCGGCAGCAGCGCCGCGTCGCCGAAAGCGGCGAGCGCGAGGGGAATGCCGAGTAGAATCGAATTGGAGAATGTGGCGCTCATGCCGAGCATGGCCTGCTCTTCGACGCTGTTGCGAAACACGTAGCGGCCGATCAAGACACCGCCGCCAAAGACGACCAGACAGGAACCGAAATAGGCGAAGACGATGCTGAAATCGACGCCCTCCGGCCGCGCCAAGGTCGCCAACGACCGGAACAGCAGGGCGGGCATGGCGATATAGAAGACGAAGTTCGTCAGCCCCTTGATTCCGTCGATGCTCAGCAGCCTGGTACGGCCGACGAGATAGCCGCAGAGGATGAGGCCGAAAACCGGGAGGACGATGGCGAGCGTTGTGTGCATCGGGGACGGGTGCTCCAGTGATCGGCCATCTTGGCCGGATGACGACAGCGCCGCAAATCGAAACCATGAGCCTCATCGGCAGGGCGGGTTGCCCGGCGTGCCCATGGTCGCTAGCCTGCCGCCATGACCGACGACGGCAACGCCCGCCCGCTTGTGATCGACGCCCTGCTGCCGCCGGAGATGGCGCTCAAGGCCGAACGGGTCGGCGCCGACAAAGCGCGGCGCGACGCCCTGACGTTGTTCGCCTTGGCGGTCCTCGCCGGTGCGTTCATCGCCTTCGGGGCGATCTTCGCGACCACGGTCGTGGCCGGCGGCGGATTGCCGTTCGGCGTCGCTCGCCTGCTCGCCGGCCTCGTCTTTTCCCTCGGGCTCATTCTGGTCGTGATCGGCGGCGCCGAGCTGTTCACCGGCGACAACCTGATGGTCATGGCCTGGGCGGGGCGGCGGATCTCGAGCCGGGAACTTTTGCGCGCCTGGGCTATCGTCTATGCCAGGCAACCTGGTCGGCGCCCTCGGCACGGCGGCCCTGGTGTTCCTCTCCGGCCAGTACCGCTTCGGCGATGGCGCGGTGGCGGTGGCGGCTCTCGGCATCGCCGAGGCCAAAGTCGAGCTCGGCTTCGTCGAGGCGTTCTTCCTCGGCGTGCTGTGCAATGTTCTCGTCTGTCTGGCAGTGTGGATGAGCTTCAGCGCGCACACGGTGGTCGGCAAGGTCGTGGTCATCGTGCCGCCGATCGCCGCCTTCGTTGCCGCCGGCTTCGAGCATTCGGTCGCCAACATGTACTTCCTGCCAGTGGCGACGATGATTCTCGACCACGCGCCGGCCGATTTCCTGATTTCGATCGGCGCCGGCGATTCCGCCTATCCGTTCGTCGGCGCCCCGTTCACCATTCTCAACCTGATACCGGTGACCCTCGGCAATATCGTCGGCGGCGCGGTCCTGGTCGGCCTCGTCTACTGGTTCGTCTACTTGCGTAAGCGCGATCACGATGCGGCAGAGCGCTGATATGATTTTTCGAAAGGACGCATGAATTGCTCAAGCTCCGACTCTTGGTCTTCGCCTTGGTGGTGGTTGGTAGCGCCGGGGCGCAGGCCGATGAATCCGCACGTCTGTTCCAGTATTCGACGATCAATGCCCTGCTGCATGGCCTCTACGAGGGCGACTTGACGATCGGCGAACTGGCGCGCCACGGAGATTTCGGGCTCGGCACCCTGAACCGGATCGACGGCGAGTTGGTTGCCGCCGACGGCGATTTCTATCAGGTACGGACCGACGGCCGCGCTTATCCGTTGGCGCCGGAGGCGAAGACCCCGTTCGCGGTCGTCACGCGGTTCACCGCCGACCGCACGCTGCCGGTCGAGGGCGGTCGCGACCTGGCGGCGTTCAAGGCCCGTCTCGACGGGCTGTTGCAAGCGCCGAACTATTTCACCGCGATTCGCGTCGACGGCCGCTTTGCGCACCTCGTGGTACGCAGCGTGCCGAAGCAGACGCCACCGTTTCGGCCGCTCGCCGAAATCATCGGCAAGCAGGTGAAATTCGAGCTCACGGACGTCACCGGCACGCTCGTCGGCATTCGCACGCCGGACTACATGGCCGGCCTCAACGTGCCCGGTTACCACTTCCATTTCCTGACCGCTGACCGCGCCCGCGGCGGCCACGTCCTCGCCCTGACGACCGGGTCGGGGACGGTCGCCATCGACGAAATCGCCGTCTTCGAGATGCAGCTGCCGCGAAGCGCGGAGTTCGCCAAGATCGACCTGAGCGGCGCGCGCGCGGACGAGATCGACAAGGTGGAAAAGGTCAAGGACTGATCCCGGCCGGCGCCGGTCAACGGTGGCGTTGCGCGGGATGCGTTCGGGCCCTATGTTCCGCCGGTCCCGCCACCGCACCGCGCCATGACCGACATCTCGCATATCCGCAATTTCGCGATCATCGCCCATATCGACCACGGCAAGTCGACCCTGGCCGACCGCCTGATCCAGGTCTGCGGCGGGCTGACCAACCGCGAGATGCGGGAGCAGGTGCTCGACACCATGGAGCTCGAGCGCGAGCGCGGCATCACCATCAAGGCCCAAACCGTGCGCCTGACCTACACCGCGCGCGACGGCGACACCTATCAGCTCAACCTCATGGACACGCCGGGCCATGTCGATTTCGCCTACGAGGTCAGCCGCTCGCTGGCCGCCTGCGAGGGCTCGCTGCTGATCGTCGATGCCAGCCAGGGGGTCGAAGCCCAGACCCTGGCCAACGTCTACGCCGCCATCGAGCAGAACCACGAGATCATCCCGGTGCTCAACAAGATCGATCTGCCGGCCGCCGAGCCGGACCGGGTACGACAGCAGATCGAGGACGTGATCGGGCTCGACGCGTCGAACGCCATCGAAATCTCGGCCAAGACCGGACGCGGCGTGGAGGACGTGCTCGAGGCCCTGGTCGACCGCCTGCCGCCGCCGGTGAGCGAGGGCGGCGCCGCCAATCCGCTCAAGGCGTTGCTGGTCGACAGCTGGTACGACCCCTATCTCGGCGTCATCATCCTGGTCCGCATTCACGATGGTGTTCTGCGACGGGGCATGAAGATCAGGATGATGCAGACCGGCGCCGAGCACGAAGTCGAGCAGGTCGGCGTGTTCACGCCCAAGCGCACGACGCTGCCCCATCTCGGCCCCGGCGAGATCGGCTTCATCACCGCCGGCATCAAGACCGTCGCCGACACCGAAGTCGGCGACACCATCACCGAGGCGCGGCGCCAAGCAGCGACGGCGCTGCCCGGCTTCCGACCCAGCGTGCCGGTGGTGTTCTGCGGGCTGTTCCCGATCGACACCGGCGAGTTCGAGGATTTGCGCGACAGCTTGGCCAAGCTGCGGCTCAACGATTCGAGCTTCCACTACGAGCCCGAAACCAGCGCCGCCCTCGGTTTCGGTTTCCGCTGCGGATTTCTCGGCCTGCTCCATCTCGAGATCGTGCAGGAGCGGCTGGCGCGCGAATTCGACCTCGACCTCATCACCACGGCGCCCAGCGTCATCTACCGCATCCACCTCACCAGCGGCGGCTGCCTCGAGCTGCACAATCCCGCCGACATGCCCGACCCGGTCAAGATCGACCACATCGAAGAGCCGTGGATCCGGGCCACGATCCTGGTCCCGGACGACTATCTCGGCGCCGTGCTGGCGCTGTGCGAGGAACGGCGCGGCAAGCAGATCGACCTGACCTATGCCGGCAGCCGGGCGATGGTCGTCTACCGGCTGCCGCTCAACGAGGTGGTCTACGACTTCTATGACCGGCTCAAATCGGTTAGCCGCGGCTATGCCAGCTTCGACTATCAGATGGACGACTACCGCGAGGGCGACCTGGTCAAGATGAGCATCCTGATCAATGGCGATCCGGTCGATGCGTTGGCAATGATCGTGCCCCGAATCCACGCCGAATCGCGCGGCCGGACTTTGTGCAAGCGGCTCCGCGACCTGATCCCGCGACAGCTGTTCAAGGTCGCCATCCAGGCCGCCATCGGCGGCAAGGTGATCGCCCGCGAAACGGTGTCGGCGCTGCGCAAGGACGTGACCGCGAAATGCTATGGCGGCGACGTGACGCGGAAACGCAAGCTCCTCGAAAAGCAGAAGGCGGGGAAGAAGAAGATGCGCCAGATCGGCAAGGTCGAGATTCCACAGAGCGCCTTTATCGCCGCGCTCAAATCGGACGAGGGATGAGATGAGCGACGGATTCACGGCATACGGGGAATACGACGCGGTCGGCCTGGCCGCTTTGATTGCGAGCGGCAAGGTCACGGCCGACGAGGTGCTGGCGGCGGCGCTGTCCCGCATCGCCGCGCTCAACCCGCGGCTCAATGCCGTCGTCCACGTGGCCGAGGACGCGGCGCGCCAAGCCCTGGCCGATGGGGTTCCGGCGGGACCGTTGGCCGGCGTGCCCTATCTGATCAAGGACTTGTTCTTGCTCTGCGACGGTCAGCCGACCTGGTCGGGGTGCCGTCTTTTCGATGGCTTCGTCGCCGACCATGACGCCACCCTGGTCGAACGCTTGCGGGCCGCCGGACTGGTCCTGATCGGCAAGGCCAACAGTGCCGAGTTCGGCCTCAACGCGACGACCGAACCGGTGCTGTTCGGGGCCACGCGCAATCCCTGGAACGAGGAGCGCAGCGCTGGCGGCTCGAGCGGCGGCTCGGCGGCCGCGGTCAGTGCCGGCATCGTCCCCGCCGCCCACGCCACCGACGGCGGCGGCTCGATCCGCATCCCCGCCTCGTGTTGCGGGCTGTTCGGACTCAAGCCGTCACGCGGGCGCAACCCGTACGGACCCGATGTCGGCGAGGGGTTGGCCGGATTGAGCATGGCCCACGCGGTGACCCACAGCGTTCGCGACAGCGCCGCCTTGCTCGACGCGACCCATGGCCCGGCGCCCGGCGATCCCTATGCCGCGCCGCCGCCGGCCCGGCCGTTTAGCGACGAGGTCGGCGCCGATCCGGGGCGGCTCAGGATCGCGCTGTCGACCGTCTCGCCGATCGGTACGCCGGTCGCCGCGGCTTGCGTCGCGGCGGCGCGGGATGCAGCCAAGCTGTGCACGGATCTCGGCCACATCGTCGAAGAGGCGACGCCCGCAATCGACGGCGAAAGCCTCGTCGACGGCTGGCGCGTGGTGGCGGGAACCAATGCCCGCAACGTTGTCGACGGCCGCCTTGCCGCGCTCGGTCGGGCGCAGCGCGCCGACGACGTCGAGCCGATCACCGCGCTCTGGATCGAGGAGGCGAAGGGCCGGTCGAGCACCGATTACCTACGCGCGATCGCCGACCTGCATCGCATCGGCCGCCGCCTCGGCGCCTTCTTCGAGGACTATGATTTGCTGCTGACGCCGACCCTGGGCGGACCGCCGCCGCCGCTCGGCACCCTCGACATGCAGGGCGACGATCTCGACCTTTACGTCGAGAAATTGTTTACCTTCATTCCGTTCACCGCGCAGTTCAACGCCAGCGGCGGCCCGGCGATGAGCGTCCCGCTCGCATGGACCGATGACGGCCTGCCGGTCGGGGTCCATTTCGGTGCCCGGCTCGGCGACGAGGCGACCTTGTTCCGTCTCGCCGCACAGCTCGAGGCGGCGCGGCCGTGGCGCGACCGTCGCCCGGCGCTCGATTAGGAAGGATTTATTTGCGGTGGACGCGTTTCCGCCGCCGCCGGCATAGCAATAAGAGCACGATCCCCGGCACGCCGAAAACCGCCCATCCCGGCCACAGCAGAACGGTCTGAATGCCGGGCTCCCAGATTGCCGGATGCAGGTAGCGCTGCACGCCGGCTTGCAGGTTGGGCAGGAAGCTGGGCGCATAGTCGAAGATGATCTGGCCAAGCACGGCGATGTGATACTGACCGGTCTCGTTCCAGGCCACGACCTCGTAGCCGAGGCAGAACAAGGCCGCGAGCAGGAACACCCAGGCGATTAGTTTGCAGATCACTCTCATCGGGAGAGGCCCCGTAACGATTTCACCGACGGCGACGAGCCCGGCACAGTGATGACATGCCCGGGAGCCCGCAAGAGGCTTTCTATGTGGGCGATTGTGCCACCTTGTCCAGGGCCAATCCTGTAAAGTCGCGGAACCGTGACATTCAGGTGATCGCGCCCTGCCGATCGATCAGCCGAGAGAACGTGTCGCGGGCCATGGCCCCGGCCTCGTCGGGCGACATCCCGCCCGGCGTCTGCGCACTCTGCACCCAGATGCCGTCCATCATCACTTGGACCAAGGTCGTCACGCGCTCGGCCTCGTCGGACGGCAGAATGTGCTTCATCGGCTGCAGCAAATTGCTGCGCACGCGCCCGGCGTTGATCGTGAGCAGCCGGCCGAGCGCTTCGCTATGCGGCGCTTCGGCCCAGAAATGCAGCCAGGCGGAGACGTTTTGCGGCGTGAACAGGACGGGGTCGAAATTGCTGTCGATCAGTGCCTCGACCCGTTGGCGCGGCGTTCGCGCGGCCGCCATGCGCTGGATGCCGACCACCCGCAATGTACGCAGGAGCCACCGCATGGTGGCCTCGAGCAGCTCGTTCTTGCCGCCGAAGTAATAATGGATATTGCCGGCGGAGAGACCGGCCTCGCGGGCGATCTGGCCGACCGTCAGGTCGGTGTAGCCGTGCTTGTAGATGGCCGCGATGGCGGCGTCGATGAATTGCTGTCTGCGGATGTCCTGAATTCCGACTTTGGGCAATGTTGCCAATCCTCCCCTGTGGGCAGTTTTCAGCCGGCCTCGGCCAGATCCGTCGCGGCGCGCTGGGGCGCCACCTCGCGCTGCCGGTTCTGCCACTCCGGCGCCAGGTAGAACGGCGCTTCGGACCGCGGCAGCAAGGCCTGACCGCGGATATGGTCGGCGGCCTTTTCGGCCAGCATGGTGGTCGGCGCGTTGAGGTTGCCGTTGGTGATCTGGGGCATGATCGAGGCGTCGACGACGCGAAGCGCCTCGATGCCGTGGACCCGGCATTCGGGGTCGACGACCGCCGTCCGGTCGACACCCATCTTGCAGGTTCCGCATGGGTGGTAGGCGCTTTCGACGTTGGCCCGGAGGAAAGCGTCGATCTGCTCGTCGCTCTCGACCCCGGCCCCGGGCGCTAGTTCACGCCCGCGAAACGAGTCGAAGGCGGGCTGGGCGAAGATCTCGCGCGTCAGTCGCACACCGTCGCGAAAGACCACCCAGTCGTCCTCCGCCGACATGTAGTTGAAAAAAATGCTTGGCTTGTCGCGCGGCGCGGCCGAGGCGAGCCGCACCCAGCCGCGACTCTTCGGCAGTTGCGGCCCGACATGGGCCTGATAGCCGTGGCATTTCGGCATCGTCGTCCCGTCGTAGGAGATCGCGATCGGCAGGAAATGATACTGCAGATCGGGCCAGGGCTCGCCGGCGCGGCTGCGGATGAAGCCGCCGACTTCGAAATGGTTGGTGCCGCCGAGGCCTTCCTTGGTCAGCACCCATTGTACGCCGATCTTCAACTTGCCGAGGGGGTTCATCGCGCTGTACAGCGAGACCGGCTGGGTGCATTCCTGCTGCATATAGACCTCGAGATGGTCCATCAGGTTCTCGCCGACCCCCGGCAGGTCGACACGGACGTCGATGCCGAGCGCGCGCAGTTGCTCGGCGGGGCCGATCCCCGACAGCATCAAGAGCTGCGGCGAGTTGATGGCGCCGCCGCAAAGAATGACCTCGCGTCGGGCGCGCGCCTCGCGGCGCTCACTGCCGACGGTATAGCTCAGCCCGTCGGCGCGGTTGCCCGCGATGTCGATGCGCTCGGCGAAGGCATTGAGGGCGATCTTGAGATTGGGCCGCGAAGCGATCGGCTTGATATAGGCGTTGGCCGTGCTCCACCGGCGGCCGCGATGGATCGTCATGTCCATCGCGCCGAAGCCTTCCTGGCGATAGCCGTTCATGTCCTCGGTCCGACCATAGCCGGCCTCCGCGCCGGCCGCGACGAAGGCCTCGTAAAGCGGGTTGACGCGCCGGCCGCGCATCGTATGGAGCGGCCCATCCGCGCCCCGGTAATCGTCGCCACCTTCGGCAAAGGTCTCGGCGCGGCGGAAATAGGGCAGGACGTCGGCATAGGACCAGCACTTGGCGCCGAGCTTCTCCCAGTTTTCGAAATCCATCGCATTGCCGCGGACGTAGATCATGCCGTTGATCGACGACGACCCGCCCAGCACTTTGCCGCGCGGGCAGTGCATGCGGCGATTGTCGAGGTGGGGCTCTGGTTCGGTTTCATAGAACCAGTTGAATTTTTCCATATTCATGGGAATCGACAGCGCCGTCGGCATCTGGACATAGATGCTGCGGTCCTGTCCGCCGGCCTCGACCAGCAGGACATGGACCGACGGGTCCTCGGTGAGGCGGTTGGCGAGGATGCAGCCGGCGGAGCCGGCGCCGACGATGATGTAATCGAACTCTTCCACGGTGACCTCGGTTTCGTAAACATTTCGTGTCTGCGGCGCGGGGTCGGCTCGCCGGTGCGATCGCATTCACGGCGGCGCGGCCTTCGGTGACAGTGATTGTACTATGTTTAATTGCTCAAACAAACAATATTTATATTGCACGACCAATTAAATTACGCTAGCCTGGAATTTCGTTGCAAAGTCGGGGCTGATTTGGCGCTTCCGACCTTGTGCAGGGTCAAGGTATGTCCTTGAGGGGGTTGCCCCGATTGGATTTACTTAATTGATGTGTGGGGGCGATGATCGCATTAATACAATCGTGCCCCTCGGTCGTGACCGCACGGGCAAACATTACGGAAAGGGAGGTTTGAACATGGTCAGTATCGGAATGAGACGGTCGGTGCTCGCCGCCGCGACACTATTGGCATTTACCGGCAACGCGTGGGCCGGCGATTCGGAGGCTTGCAAGACGGTCCGGTTTTCGGACGTCGGCTGGACCGACATCACGTCGACCACGGCGGCATCGTCGGTCGTGCTCGAGGCGTTGGGCTACCAACCGGAGACCGAGTTGCTCTCCGTCCCGGTGACCTATGCCAGCCTCAAGAACAAGGATATCGATGTATTCCTCGGCAACTGGATGCCGACCATGGAAGGCGACATCGCCAAATATCGCGATGACGGCTCGGTCGAAATCACCGGTGTCAATCTCGAAGGGGCGAAGTATACCCTGGCGGTGCCGAAGCACGTCGCCGACGGCGGTGTTAAGGATTTTGCCGACATCGCCAAGTTCAAGGATCAACTCGACGGCAAGATCTACGGCATCGAGCCGGGCAACGACGGCAATCGTCTGATCCTCGACATGATCGAAAACGACGCTTTCGGGCTGAAGGGTTTCGAACTCGTCGAATCGTCTGAGCAGGGCATGCTGGCGCAGGTCAAGCGCGCGGTGCGGCGCGACAATTGGGTGGTCTTCCTCGGCTGGGAGCCCCATCCGATGAACGCCAATTTCGAGATGGTCTACCTGTCCGGCGGCGATGACCACTTCGGCCCCAATTATGGCGGCGCCACGGTCTATACCAACGTGCGCAAGGGATATGTCGCCGACTGTCCGAACGTCGGCAAGTTCGTCAGCAATTTGGTGTTCTCGCTGGCCATGGAGAACGAAATCATGGCCGGCATCCTCGACGAGGGCGAGGAGCCCGCGGACGCCGCCACCAAGTGGCTGAAGGCGAACCCACAGGTGGTCGACGGGTGGCTCGCCGGTGTCACGACCTATGACGGCGGCGACGCCAAGGCCGCGGTCATGGCCAAGCTCGGTCAGTAGAAAAAGCGACGGGACGGCGGTCCGGGATGGGCCCGGCCGCCGTCGCCTTGAGCCGGGCTAAAACAAGGGCCGATGAACGGCCCGCGACCGGCACCAGCAGGGGAGGCGGACAATGGAATGGCTGACATCGCACAAGATTCCGCTCGGGATCTGGGCCGATGATTTTATTCTGTTCATCGAGGACAATTTCGCGACCGTCCTCGATTACGTGACCGACAATCTGCGGTTCGTCATGGAAGGACTGACCGATGTGCTGTTGTGGGTCAATCCGTTCGTTCTGATGGTCCTCGTCGCCGCGTTCGCCTTCTGGTTGCACCGCTCGATTATCCTCGCCCTCGGTATCATCCTGTCGCTGCTCCTGGTCGCCAATCTCGGCTACTGGGAGGCGCTGATCCAGACCTTCGCGCTGATCATCTTCGCGACCACAGTCTGTATGGCTGTCGGCGTGCCGCTCGGTGTTGCCGCGGCCCATCGGCCCTGGCTCTATACGGCGCTGCGCCCGGTGCTCGACCTGATGCAGACGATCCCGACCTTCGTCTACCTGATCCCGACCTTGGTGCTGTTCGGCCTCGGCCTCGTGCCGGGCCTGATCTCGACGGTGATCTTCGCCATCCCGGCGCCGATCCGGCTCACCTATCTCGGCATATCGTCGGTGCCCGACCCGCTGAAGGAGGCGGCCGAATCGTTCGGCGCGACCAAGCGGCAATTGCTGTGGAAGGTCGAATTCCCCTACGCCATGCCGACAATCATGGCCGGCCTCACCCAGTGCATCATGCTGTCGCTGTCGATGGTCGTCATCGCCGCCCTGGTCGGCGCCGACGGGTTGGGCAAGCCGGTGGTCCAGGCACTTAACACGGTCAACATTCCGAAGGGCGTCGAATCCGGCATCTGTATCGTCATCCTTGCCATCCTCCTCGACCGCATCTGCAAGCAGCGTTCGGCCGAGAAGAAGGAGGACTGAGCGATGGCGGTGGTCGAATTCAAGAACGTCAGCATCATCTTCGGCGACAACGCGACGGCGGCGCTACCGCTGGCCGACGCCGGCGAGACCCGCGAGGAGATCCTCGAGGAGACCGGCAGCGTGCTCGGCGCCAGCAACTGCTCGATCGCCATCGAGGAAGGCGAGATCTGCGTCCTGATGGGCCTGTCCGGTTCCGGCAAGTCGACGCTGCTGCGCGCCGTCAACGGCCTCAACAAGGTGACGCGCGGCGAGGTCTTGGTCGCCGATGGCGACACCACCATCGACGTCGCGAGCTGTAGCGCAAAGGTCTTGCGCCACCTGCGCATGGGACGCGTCGCCATGGTCTTTCAGCAGTTCGGCCTGTTGCCGTGGCGGACGGTCGAGGAGAATGTCGGCCTCGGCCTCGAACTCCGCGGCGTCAGCAAGGAGGAACGCAAGGCGACGGTCGGAGAAAAATTGAAACTGGTCTCCCTCGAGCCTTGGAAGAACAAGTATGGCCATGAACTGTCCGGCGGCATGCAGCAACGGGTCGGCCTCGCGCGCGCCTTCGCGACCGACGCCGAAATCCTGCTGATGGACGAACCGTTCTCGGCGCTCGACCCGCTGATCCGCAACCACCTGCAGGACGAACTGCTCGATCTGCAGCGTACGCTCAAGAAGACGATCATATTCGTCAGCCACGATCTCGACGAGGCGATCAAGATCGGCAGCCATATCGCGATCATGGATGGCGGCCGCATCGTTCAGTACGGCAAGCCCGAAGAGATCGTGCTTCATCCGGCCAACCAATACGTCGCCGACTTCGTCGCCAATATGAACCCGTTGCATGTCCTGCGCTGCGCCTCGCTGATGACGCCGGTCGCGCGGATCGAGCAAGAGAGCGGCGAGCTGCGGCTCGACTGGTCGGGCCACAGCCGCGTCGTCGTCGACGATCGAAACCGGCCGGTCAAGGTCACCGTCGATGGCGCCGATGGCCGCCTCGTCGCCTACGATCCCGGGCTCGACCTCGACGAGCTGGGCCATGAGGAAGTCGTAACCGCCGGCCCCGACCTCCGCATGCACACGGCGATCGAGATCCGTTCGCGAACCGGCACCCCGGTGGTCATCGTAGAGGACGAACGCATGATCGGCGTGGTCGGCGACGACGAGATCTATCAGGGCATGCTGCGGCAATCCGGCTTGGCCGCCAAGGTGGCCGCCGATGCGGCGGCCGCGGACGACGAACCGGCGGTCGGCGGCTGACAATTGAAGCGGTGAGAGGACGATGCGCGCACGCTTTCATCTTATCCTGCCGGCCGTCGCCGCCCTCATGACGCCGGCGATGGCCCTGGGTGCCTGCGGCGATCCGCCGGCTCCCGCGGTCGATTGGCGGGGCTGCGACAAGAGCGGGGTCGAGTTGGTCGGCGCCGACCTCGGCGGCGCCAATTTGGCCGGCGCGGATTTCAGCGGGGCCAATCTTCGCTTCGCGGTGCTGCGGGAGGGCAACCTCCGGGACACCAACCTGTCTCTGGTTTCGCTCCGGGGCACCGACCTCGCCGGCGCCAATTTACGTGACGCCGATCTGAGCTATGCCAATCTGCGCGGGGCCAACCTGCGCGACGCCTATCTACGCGGCGTCGATCTCACCGGGGCCAATCTGCGCGACGCCGACCTGACCGATGCCAATGTGGAAAAAGCGAACTTCTCCGGCGCGACCTGGATCGATGGCAAAGTCCGCTGTCTGGTCGGCTCGGTCGGGCAGTGCAAGGTCGAATGACCTAATTCACCGGACCTTGGACGCAACGGTGGGGAAAGCTGCGGCCCTTGGTGCCGCCGCCCGCACATTGGACCACACAATTGTCGGCCGACAGGCAGGCCGCCTCGATCATGTTACGCGGCAGGCGCGCCAGCCCGTCGTCCCAATCGCGCCGGTCGCATCCCGCGCCCAGGAACGTCAAAACCAACACTGCGGCGGTAACCACTGCCCTAGTCATCGGTGACATCGGGATCGTATTCGAGGATGTCGCCCGGTTGGCAGTCGAGATAGGCGCAGATCCGTTCCAGGGTGGCGAATCGCACGCCCCGGACCTTGCCCGACTTGAGCAGTGAGATGTTTTGCTCGGTGATCCCGACATGGGCGGCGAGGTCCTTCGATTTCACCTTGCGGCGGGCCAGCATGACATCGAGATTGACCACGATCGCCATCTATTTCTTAGACGAATTCGGCATTTTCGTCGGCGATGCGGGTCGCCTCGCCCATGATCGTGGCGACGACGAGAAACAGCAGGCCGACGAACAGCGTCTGGATCTCGCCGCTGCCGAAACTGATCGACAGCATGCGTTGCCCGGGAGGGTTGTCGAGTGTGAGCAGGACGGTCAGGGCGGCGCCAGCGACCGGCTGGACGACTGCCATCAGGATCACCGCCCAGGCGAAGGCGCGGAGCCGCCGGGCGCCTTCGGCGACGAACACCTTGCCGGTGCAATAGAGTGTGAACAAACGGCGCAATTGATCGAGGCCGAACAGCAACGGGCCCGCGGCGGCCAGGGTCACCGCGGCCGCGGCGACGCGGAGTCCGAGCGGCAGGTCGGGGTCGCTGCGCCGGACCATTTGCAGTTCAGGGGTGTTCCAGAAAATCTCCGGCGCGAACAGCCACAGCGCGGCCAGCAGCACGGGCAAAACGGCCAACGCGGCGACCGTCAGCACCCGCATCACGGCGCTCAGGCGCTGAATTTTGTGGAGTTGGGACGGTTCGATCATGGTGTTCGTTTCGCAGCAATAAATTATTGTTTAACGATAAGTTCTGGTTTTCGCAAGATCTATTATCATGGCTGCGTTCGGCATTCGCCCGGTGACCGATTGCCCGCCATTCGCGCCGTCACGCCGCCGCAGCAGCAGTCGCGGAACTGCGCCGTATCGGGAACGCGCCCGCGCTTGGCCATGCCCGGCCGACCTGCTATACGTGGCGCCCTTCAGGGGGAGGGATGGCCGAGCGGTCGAAGGCGCACGCTTGGAAAGCGTGTATACGGTACCCCCGTATCGTGGGTTCGAATCCCACTCCCTCCGCCATTATGTGCGTAATGGATATTCTCCTTCCGTGGACCGAGGTCCCTTGAACGGCGTAGGTTTTGGCCTTTACTGCGGAATATCCGAACTGTGCGGAACCTTTTGTCAACGGCGGAGCAAAGTTAGTCCAGCCCCTGGGGGTCACTCCACAGGGCGGCGTAAGATTAGTCCACTTGATGTGATGCCGAATGTGGTGTTGCGGGTTGTCCCGGTAGTCCTTAGGAGGGAACCGCGCTGCTTCGAGTAGCGCTTTGCACGACGCGAAGCGAAGCAGCGTGGGGGGTGCCTGTGGACCCACCGGGTCAACCATGGCCTCAGTGGTTAAGGAGGCGTTTTTCGGGATTTTCGTCGTTTTCGGCTTTGATTGAGGCGATAGCTCTCGCCGTTCATTTCCAGGATATGGACATGATGGGTGAGACGGTCCAGCAAGGCCCCGGTCAGGCGTTCGGAGCCGAACACTTCGGTCCACTCGTCGAAGGGCAGATTGCTGGTCACCAGGGTGGAGCCGCGTTCGTAACGTTGGCTGAACACCTCGAACAGCAGTTCGGCGCCGGTTTTGCTGAGCGGCACGAAGCCGAGTTCATCGATGATCAGCAATCTGTATTTTGCCAGCTGCTTCTGGAAGCGCAGCAGGCGCTTTTCGTCCCTGGCCTCGATCAACTCGTGGACCAAAGCCGCCGCTGTGATGAAGCCAACGGTGAGGCCTTTCTGGCAGGCGGCCAGACCAAGGCCAAGGGCGATATGGGTCTTGCCGGTACCGCTGTTGCCGAGCGCGATGACATTCTCACGACGCTCGATGTATTCGCATCGCGCCAACTCCAAGACCAACATCTTGTTGAGCGAGGCGATGGCCTTGAACTCGAAGCTGTCGAGGCTCTTGACGGCGGGGAACTTGGCCTGCCTGATCCGCCGCTCGATCATGCGGCGTTCGCGATCGATCAACTCCAACTCGGTCAAGCGGACAAGATAACGTACATGGTCGACGCCCTCGGCGGCGCACTGGCGGGCCAGCTTGTCATACTCGCGCAGGAAGGTCGGCAGCTTGAGGGTCTTGAGATGATGGGCCAGCAACACTTGCGGCCTATCGGTCATGGCGCGTCTCCAGCCAACAGGCTCATATAACTGGCGGCGGCCGTGGTCGCCACCCGAGCCCGTGGCAGATAGGGATAGACATCCAAGTCGAGCCGGGGCGGACGCCGTTCGACCCGGCACAGCACCAGGTGTTTGACGGCGTCATAGCTGATCGCACCCAGGCGCAAGGCATCCTTGATGGCGCCATTGAGTTCCCTGAGATCGAAGGTCTCCAGAAGCCGCAGGACCTGCACGTATTCCCGCTTGCCTGGCTTACCCAAGCGAGCTTCCAGAAGGTGGCGCAGGGTTGCAAACGCCTCGGGAAGATCCCAGCCGGCCAGCGGTGCGGCCTGGTCCAAGGCGCCGATCTTGTGCTCCAGCAAAGGCAGGTAGTGGATCGGATCGAAGACCATGTCCTCCCGGTCGTAGGAACGGCGGTGACGAGCAATGATCTCGCCGCCGCAACCGATGACCACCTCATCGACATAGCCTCGAACCCAGACGTCCTGGTGGCCGTAGGCGACTGGCACCGAGTAGTCGTTGCTCCGGTAGCGCACCAGGGACAGGGAGTTGACCCGCGTGGCCTGTTTGTCGCAGGCCTCGAACGGCGCCGGCGGCAACACCATCAACGCCTCGCGATCACGCTCGAGGCGCTCGCCAATCGACTCGCGGTGGCCGCGCAGGACGTCGCCTTCACGTTTGCGGCACAACTCCTCCAGGTGGGCATTGAAGGTATCCCAGCTCTCGAACCGGGGAAGCGGCACCATGAAGTTCCGCCGCGCGTAGCCAACCAACCCCTCCACCTTGCCTTTGTCGTTCCCCTTGCCGGGACGGCCATAACGGTCCTCGAAGAGATAATGGGATTGCAGCCCGCTGAAAGACCGCGTCCGTTGCCGTGTGCCGTCCGGCAGGATGCGCGACACCAGGCACTTGTCGTTATCATACAGGATCGACTGGGGGACCCCGCCGAAGAAGGCGAAGGCCCTGTTGTGGCCGTCCAGCCAAGCTTCCGTCGTCGCCGCCGGGAAGGCCGCAACGAAGCAGGCGTCGCTGTGGGGAAGGTCCATGGCGAAAAAATGCGCCCGCCGCTTGACCCCGGCGATAATCGCATCTGCCTCGCCAAAGTCCGCCTGGGCTTGCCCCGGCCGATGTGCCAGCGGCACGAACATCTCCCGCAGACGACGGCGCCGTTCGCGAACGTAATCCTTGACGATGGTCTGCCCACCCGTGAAGCCATGCTCGTCCCGCAGACGCTCGAATATCCGCTTCGCCGTGTGGTGCTGCTTGCGGTGGACCGCTCGATCCTCCTCCAGAATACGGTCGATGATACCCGTGAACGGGGCCAGCTTCGGACGCTTCGGTGGTTGGCGGCGACGGTAGCCAGGCGGCTCCGAATGACGCAGCATCTTCTTCACCGTCTCGCGTGCTATGCCAAACCGGCTTGCTGCTTCGCGCTGACTCAACCCATCAACATGGCACGCCAGTCGAACACGCAGATATAGGTCCACGGTGTACATCCTCCCGCCTTCCATCCCCAAAAGGAGTGAAGGCTACAGCTGGCAGAGTGTTACTCTGCCCGCGGATGGACAAATCCCCCCGCTTCCGTGGACTAATTTGTCACCGCCGCTTACAGCGCCAGCTCGGACACCTCAGCGGAACCTTCAGCGAAGACGAATGTGCAAACTATTTCAGAAATTCCGGATACGCTTCAAACTAATCATGAAGCACTCTAGTGACGGAGAACAAGATTCTCGAGTTCGATTTCAGCGCGGGATCTGAAGCAACCGGCAAGCTCACGAAGCAACAGCAGGGGCGTCTGGATCATGAGGTCGAGATTAGCTTCTGACCGACCGAAAGCCAGGAAGTCTCAGGGAATCTCGGTTTACGGAAGTTACATCTCTGCAGTCAGTTTCCGGCCAGAATCGACACCCCTGCCAGCTTCATTTCCGAACGGGTGAAAGCGCTGGTCGAATTCGACTATCCATTTCAGCCTGGGTGCCACCCTTGGTGCAGGCGCTCAGCCCGCTCCCACCGGCGGCCTGTTGATGCCCATGAGCCCGTCCACCTTGAACACCGCGTCCTGTGCATCGAAGCCGACGGCATCGGCGCCGATTTCGTCGGCGAATCCCTGGGTAATCGGACAACCACCGACGACAACCTTGATCCGGTTCCGCATGCCGGACTGATCCAGTTTCTCTATCACCTTGCCCATTTGCAGGAGGGGCAGGGTCAATAGCGACGACATCCCCAGGACGTCGGGCTCGTGCTCCAAGACGGCCGCGATAAAATCATCGTTGTCTACGTCGACGCCCAAATCGACGACGTCGTATCCATTGGCTTGAAGCAGGGCCGCCACCAACGATTTACCGATGTCGTGGATGTCGCCCTTGACGGTTCCAATGACCACCTTTCCCGACGACATCCTGGTCGCGCCGCCGATCTTGATTCGTTCATCGAGGATCGCGACTCCCACCTTCATGACCTTGGCCGCCATGGTGAGTTCCGGAAGGAAGATGACGCCGGCGCCGAAATCCACTCCAACCTGTCTGATTCCCGGCACCAGGCCCTTCTCGACGCCATCCAGGGGGTCCATGCCGTTCTTCAGGCCTTCCTCAATCAGGCGAATACATTCGTCGTCGTCACCGTCGATGACCGTATCGGCGATTCGATCGAAGAAATCGTCATCAATTGCCGTGCTCATGTCATTGCCCTTCCTAGACGGGCTCTCCCGGGATGCGCCGGGAGCCGTCAGTTGACGTCGCGCCGGACGACGAAGTCGAGATAGTCGTCGATTTCACTGCAGATTTCGGGGGCGACCGGCGATTCGGCGGTTTCCAGTATCTCCGCCGCCTTCTGCGTGGCCTTATCCTTGAGTTCAGTATGTCCGCGCTCCCAGGACTCGAAGAAATCGCGGTTGCTCAGTTGGGGAATGAAGAACTCCGCGCGGTACCATTCCCGGGTATGTTTCTCCGCCATGTAGCTGCCGGGGAGCGGCCCCACCTTCAGTATCTCATCGACGGCCAGCCGTTCGTCATCAACGACGATCCCCTTCAGGTACTGGCCGATGAAACCGGCAATCTCGTTCTCCAGCACCATCTCCGGCCAGGACACGAAGTTGAAGCCGGCGGTGCCGCCCAGGTCCCAGATGTAGCTGATCCCGCCGAGGGCATAGGTGTACATCTTGAGCGCCTTCTCGTAGGCCGTCTGCTGGTCCATCTCGCATGAATCGCTCATGCCGAACCCGGCGCAAGGAACCCCGTAATGTTTGGCCATGGCCGAAATTCCGGCGCCGACCGTGCCATATTCCGGGTTGCCGCAGGACCACAGGCCGGTCCGCATATCCATGGCCGGATTGAACGAGCAGAAGGCCAGTGGATGGCCCGGTTTGTAACTCTGCGCCTGAACGACCAGGGCAAGGATTTCGGCGATCGCCTGCACCAGCATTCCGGCCAGGGTCGCCGGCCCGGTGGCGCCGCCCATGAGCGCGCTTTCGATGGACAGGGGAATGCCGGCATCGCAGAAACCGATCAGCCAACTCGTGTAGTTGATATCGATCACTCTGGGCGGGTTGACGACGACGTGGCCGAGCAGGTGGGGTTTTTGCCGCAGCGCCTCCTCGCCGCCGGCGGCGATCTGCCAGATCTTTATCAGATCGGGGATCTCATCCTCGGCGCCGGTGTTGTAGACCCAGGTCGCCGTCTTGTTGGAGTTCTTCATCCATTCGGCGACCAGAATCTGCGCGTTGCAGATCTTCGGCTCATCATAGAGCCACATCACCGGTTTATAGAGCCCGTGCACATTCTCCAACGCTTCAGCCACCAGGGTTCCCTCGACGGCATCCTGGCGGGTGACCTGACGCCGCTCGCCGGTTCGGAAATCCTCGATATAACGGCCGGAGACGGTACAAAAGTGGACCTCGCCGGTGCCGATTGAACAATCGAGGCTGGGATCGTTGCGCCCATGTAGGGTGAAGGTCTCCGGGCATTGGGCGAGCGCGTCCATGATCACCTTCTCGGAAATCGTGACCAGCGTCCGGTCGTTCGCGAGCGTGCATCCGGCCGCCTCGAACATTTCAGCGGCGCGCGGATCGTCGCACCGCATGCCGCCTTCCGCGAGCACGCGGACGGCCGCGTCATGGATCCGGGCGCACTCCTCCTCCGTAATAGGCGACAGCGAACCCACCAGTTTTCCCGAAAAGCCTTTCATGCCTGCCGCTCCGTTACCTGTCCCGCCGCCTCCCGGGATACCCATTCCAGCGATGCCACGTGCCGGTCGATCGCCATTCCCGGCCGGCCGGTGTCACGGTCCGGGGTCGGGGTAGACTCCCACCTTCCGATATTCGACGGAAATTTGAATTGATAAATTTCAATTTATCTCTCCACGTCATAGCTTTTGGCTATGATCGCGGCGAATTAGCTGATTCGGCGGGATTTTTCGGTGCGAGGCGGACGTTACCCGCTCAAATCGTCGGAGGTTCCTGGATCGGCGCCGCTTGGCAGGGGCCGCGGCCGGCGTGGCGCTGAAGGAACCAAGCTTTGCAGAACCGGGAAAATATCGTCATCGCCCGTGACGGCCGCAACTGGCAGAGTCGGGCCATGCCTAAGTTGCCGGGAACGGTTTCATCGGCCAGCGGGCGGGTGACGATGGTTTGGCCATCGTAGGTATGGTCATCGTAAGGGTGGGTGACCAACAGGGAATAGCCCCGGTTTCTGCCGACCAGGCCCCGCACCATCTCAATGGACGGCGAACTAAAGGCGATCCGGGGTTCGATGCCGATATTTCTGAATAGGCCGGTGAAGAAATCACGGCTTGGCGGAACATCCAAAAGGATCAACGGTTCGTCCTTCAAGCTGGCCAGGGAAATTCTCTTCATCTTCGCCAACCGGTGCCCGTGCGGCAGAAGGACGTACGGATCGAACGATGCCAGAATATCGATCTCGATGTCGCCGGGAAGCAGCAAATCATACATCAGGGCAAGCTCGAAGCGTCCGGAGGCCAACCCGCGAACGAGATCGTCCTGATTGCCCTCGTGAAGCCTGATGTCGATACTCGGATACCGTTCGGAGAAATCGGCAAGCAGGGCCGGCATGAATACCGGCGCGACGGTTGCGAAGCAGGCGAGCTCCAACTGGCCGCTGACCGTGTCGCTCGATTCCTGCACGTTCTGTTGCAGTTCGCCGGCATATCGCAAGAGGCCGCGGGCATCCGATAACAATCGTTCACCGGCCGGCGTCAGCGATACGCCGCGGGCGTGATGGCGGATAAAGAGTTGCACGTCAAACTGTCTCTCGAGGGTTGTGATCGCCTTCGACAGCGACGGCTGGGAAACGTTTAACGATCGGGCGGCCTTGGCGATTGACCGGTTCTCCGCCGTCGCGACAAAGTATTCAAGCTGTCTCAATGAGTATCGCAGCATGGCCCAATCTCCTTCGGGAGACGCCAACCCGTGGCAATCCGTCGCGCCAGCCCGCACGACAGATTAATTCATAGCCAAAAGCTATAAACAAATAAAAGAAATTGAATTTTACCTATTCAGAATTCCGTCGAGAATTGACAAGACGGCGCGACGAGCGCCCCGCAGCCGGGGCCGGGCCAGAATTCAATGGACTACCAACGATGACAAGGAGCTGGAAAGTCGGCGTCGATATCGGCGGAACGTTCACCGACGTCATCGCCGTCAACGCCGGCGATGGCGAGGTCAGGACCGCCAAGGTACAAAGCCAGGCCAGCGACCCGGCGGCCAGCATCGTCGCGGCATACGGGGCCGTGGGCATCGACTGGGCCGACGTCTCGGATCTCATGCATGGAACGACAATGGCGACCAACGCCATCGTCGAGGACCGGCTGGCGCCGGTGGCGTTGATCGCCACCGAGGGCTTTTCCGACACCATCGAGATCGGCCGCCAGAACCGGCGCGCGCTCTATCGCCTCGACGTGACCCCGAAGTTGCCGCCGTTGGTGCCCGCCGACCGCAGGTTCGAGGTGGCCGAGCGCGTTGACGCCCAGGGCCGGGTTCTGACGCCATTGACCGAGGTTGAGGCCGAGCGCGTGGCGGCGGCCGTCAAGGATACGGTCGTCGAGTCCGTTGCCGTCTGCTTGTTGCAATGCTTCGCCAACGCCGAACACGAAACGCAACTCGGCCGCCGGCTTCAGGCCCATATTCCATATGTAGCGCTGTCCCATCGTATGAGCCCGGAGCCGCGCGAATACGAGCGCACCAACACGACAGTGCTGAACGCCGCTCTGATGCCGTTGACGGCGGGATATCTGGACAAGTTGCGTGAAAGCGCGGCGGGCGGGACAAATCTCCATCTCGTCCACTCCGCCGGCGGCATGGCATCGATCGCGGCGGTCGAGGACCGGCCGCTGGCGCTTGCCCTGTCGGGGCCCGCGGCCGGGGTCGCCGCCGCCGGAAAAATCGCCCGGCAACTAGAGCTGGAGCAGGCTATCGGCTTCGACATGGGCGGCACCACCACCGATACCTGCGTGGTCATCGACGGCAAGGTGCAGGTTGGCAGTGACCAGCGTCTCGCCGAGCGGCCCGTTCGCCAACTCATGGTCGCCGTCGAGTCCATCGGCGCTGGCGGCGGCTCCATCGCCCGCGCCGTGGGCAGCGCAATCCGCGTCGGCCCCGACAGCGCCGGCGCCGAACCGGGGCCGGTTTGCTATGGCCTCGGCGGGGACCGGCCGACCGTCACCGACGCCAACCTGACTCTCGGCTATCTTAATACCGAACGCCTGCTCGGCGGCACCATCCGCCTCGATCCCGAGCTCGCGCGCGGCGCGATTCAGGAGATGGCGGATGATTTCAAGATATCCGTTCATGAGACGGCGCTCGGCGTCTACCGCGTGGCCAACGCCAGCATGGCCCGGGCCTTGCGCCGGGTCACCGTCGAGCGCGGCGTCGACGCGCGGGCATGCGCCCTGATCGCCTTCGGCGGCGCCGGCCCTATGCACGCCGTCGCCCTGGCCCGTGAATTCGGCATCGCCCGCGTCGTGGTGCCCAAGTTCTCCAGCGTCTTCTCGGCATTGGGCTGCCTGACCGCCGAACTCAGTTACGCTGAGCAGCACACAGCGCGCATGTCGAGCACGGCGTGGAACGCGGACGCCTTCGAGGCCATGCGCCGGAAAATGTATGACCGGCTGGCGGCGCCGCTCGCCGCGGCGGGCCATGATCCGGACACGGTAGTCGCCCATCATGTCGCCCTGATCCGCTACGCCGGGCAGAGCGATACGGTGGAGGTGCCGTTCGCGCCGCCGGCCGACCCCAGCGCTCTCGGCGACGGGTTCAAGGCAAGGCATGAACGGCTCTACGGGTTCGTGACGGACGAGCCGTGGGAACTGGAAACCCTACGTCTGACCCTGTCGGTGCCGGCGGGCAATGACATTGTGGCTCCCGCGGCCGGGAAAACCGCGGCGAAGGCACCAGTGACTGCCGCGTGTTGGTTCGACGGGGAAGGCCCGACGCCCGCACCCCGTTACGAGAGAGATACGCTGCCCGCCGGGTGGAAGGCTGAAGGGCCGGCCATCATCGAGGATGAATGGTCGACCACCGTGGTGCCGCCGGGCGCGACCGCGCGGAACGACGATGACGGACATATCCATATCGATACCGGGGAGGCACCATGAGCGCGCGACCCGATCCTTTTACCATCGAGGTCATCCGCAACGCCCTCACGGCCATTGCCGAGGAGATGTCGTTCGTGGTCATGCGCTCGGCGCGCTCGCCCCTGCTGCGCGAAGCCGGTGACCTGTCATCGGCCTTGACCGACGCCAATGGCGATCTGATCGCCCAGGGACGCGATATTCCAGCGCACCTGGGCGTCATGGGATCGACCGTACAGGAGTTCCTGAAGCGGGTTCCCGCCGGGCGGTTGTCACCGGGGGATGTCTGGTTCCTCAACCTGCCGGAGCTGGGCGGCAATCATCTTCCCGATGTCAAGGCCGTGCGCCCCGTATTCGCCGACGGGGCGTTGCAGGCCTTCGCCGTCAGCCTCGCCCACTGGGCCGATATCGGCGGCGCCAGGCCCGGCAGCTACGTTCCCGACGCCCGCGACGCCTGGCAGGAAGGGTTGCGAATTTCGCCGTTGCGCGTGTTTACCGCCGAGGGTCCGGACCGCGAGAAGCTGGACATGATCCTGGCCAACGTTCGCGGCAGCGCGGAACGGGAGGGCGATATCCTGGCCCAGATGGCGTCGACCCGAGCCGCCGACGAACGCCTGGCCAATGTCTTCGACCGCTACGGCGTCGCCATCGTGCGGGCCGCCATCGCCGACCTCCACGATCAATCCGAGGCCGAGATGCGGGCGGCCTTGCGCTCGCTTCCCCAGGGAGTCTATGAGGGCGAGGACTGGCTCGACGACGACGGCGCCGGCGGTGAGCCCATCGCGGTGCGGGTGCGCATCGAGATCGGCGACGGCGAAGCGACCTTCGATTTTTCCCGTACCGCCGGCGCCGCCCGTGGCCCCCTGAATGCGACGCCGTTCACGACCGCCGCCAGCGTGTTCTATGCGATCATGGCGATCGCCGGCCCCAACATTCAGCCCAACGCCGGATGCGCTCGTCCGCTGAAGATCGTCACCCCGGCGGGCTCGCTGGTAAACCCGCCGCGGGAACGCCCGGTGGTCGGCGGCAATCACGAGACCTCGCAACGGATCGTCGACGCCATCTTCCAGGCCATGGAGCCGGTCGTCGCCGAGCGCCTGACCGCCGGCGGCTCGACCACGTCGGGACTGCTGCTGTTCAGCGGCCGCGATCCCCGCACCGGCCAATGGACCACGCTCTACGAGGTACACGGCGGCGGCGAAGGGGCGCGTCACGATCGAGATGGCATGCCAGTGGTGCGGCCGCATATGTCCAATGTCATGAACACGCCGGCCGAGGTGATCGAGGCCAACTATCCGATCCTGATCGAACGCCAGGCCCTGCGGCGCGGGTCGGGAGGCAAGGGACGGCACCGCGGCGGCGACGGCCAGGTCCGCGTCTATCGCATCGCCGGGCCGGAAGTATGGCTGACGACCATGGTGGAACGCTGCCGGATCCCGCCGTTCGGCCTGCAGGGCGGGGAACCGGGCGAGGCCTTTCGCATCACCCTCGAACGGGCCTCGGGCGAAACCCTGGAACTGGCGGGAAAAACCCACGTCCGTCTCACGGAAGGCGACCGCGTGACCTTGGAAAGCAGCGGCGGCGGGGGCTACGGAGCGGCAAATGCGTAATCGGATCGAATCAAAGGAATTGCCATGAGACTGGAAAACAAGACAGCAATCATCACCGGCGCGGCTCAAGGTATGGGCGGCGTGATTACCGAGACCCTGGCACGCGAAGGTGCCGATCTGGTGCTCACCGCGCGCACGCGCGAGCCGCTCGAGGAGATGGCGGAGAAGGTTCGTGCCATGGGCCGCCGGGCGGAAGTGGCGCCGGCCGATGTGACCGACGAAGAACAGGTCGGGGGCGTCGTCGCGTGCGCCAAGGCGTTCTTCGGCGGACGCATCGATATCCTGGTCAATGCGGCGGGAGCCACCGGTCCCATCGAAACGCCGGTGTGGGAGATCGAAGCCCAGGCCTTCAACGATCTGCTTCACAAGAACGTCACCGGCGTGTTCCTGACCATGAAGCACGTCCTGCCGACCATGATCGAACAGCGCTACGGCAAGATCGTCACCATCGGCGGTGCTTCCGGGGTGCGCGGATACCGTTATCGCGCCGGCTACAGCTCGTCCAAATGGGCGATCCGCGGCCTGACGCGGACGGCGGCCCTCGATGTCGGCGAATACAACGTCAACGTGAACGCCATCATGCCAGGGATCGTCGAAACCCCGCGCATGGAAAAGCTCTGCCGCGAGAAAGCGAATGCGCGCGGCTGGACCGTCCAGCGGGTCTACGACGAATACGTCGAGGAGATGGCGCTGAAACGGGTGACGACGCCGCAGAACATCGCCGATGCCGTGGTCTTCCTGGCCAGTGACGAGTCGCAGAACATGACCGGCCAGGAACTCATCATTGACGGCGGCTGGGCGGTGTAAAGGGCAATGGCCAGGCGGATAACGAACCCTGCTGGAGGCACATGATGCTACCAACCTTCGAGCTCTTGGAACCGAAGTCCCTCGATGAGGCCCTGGCGGCTCTCGCCGACGGCGGCGGAACGCCCATGGCGGGGGGAACTAACCTGCTTCCCGATCTCCGCGCACGGGGCAAGGCCGACGGCCGCTTCATCAGCCTGTCGGAGATCGGCGAGTTGCGTCGGATCGACCATGGCGAGGGGCGTGCTGTCGTGGGCGCGGGAACCACGCTCACCGATATCTTGCGCGATCCCGCCATGCCGACGGCGGCCCCGTCGTTGGTCGCGGCGGCCAAGGTCTTCGCCGGTTCCATGGTCCGCAACGCGGCGACTATCGGCGGCAACATCTGCTACGGCTCGCCGGCGGCAGACATCGTTCCGCCGCTGCTGTCCCTCGACGCCGAGGTCGCGTTGGCCAGTAGCAGAGGAACACGGACCCTCGCCCTGAAGAACTATTTTCTCGACTATAAGAAGACAGCCAAGCGTCCTGACGAACTCCTGATTTCGGTCTCGTGGACGCTGCCGGAACCAGGCGCCGCCAATCTGTTTCACAAGTTGGGACGTAGAAGGGGCGATGCCATTACCGTTACCGGCGTCGCCGTTACGCTGGCCGCCAAGGAGGGCAAGTGTTCGAAAGCCCGCATCGCCCTGGGCGCGGTCGCGCCCACCGTATTTCGGGCCAAAGACGCCGAGGACGCCCTACTGGGCAAGGCGTTGACGGAGGAGATGATCGATGCGGCGGCGCACGCGGCTGCCGACGCATGCCGTCCCATCGACGACATCCGCGCCTCGGCCGATTACCGGCTCCACACGGCCCACGTTCTGGTGCGGCGCTTGCTGATGCAGGCATGGGAACAGGTCACCTGAATCGGACATAAGAGGAGAAGAGCGGGATGCCCTCGAAAAAAGTAGTGACGCTTCATGTCAACGGCGAGGCTCGCGAGATCACCGTCCCCGCGCATCGTACGCTCCTGGAGGTCTTGCGCGAACTCGGTCATGTCGAGGTCAAGTGCGGCTGCGAAAAGGGCGATTGTGGTGCCTGCGCAGTGCTGCTCGACGGCGAAGCCGTGGATAGCTGCCTGACCCTTGCCTGGAGGGCCGACGGCCGGGCGGTGACCACCGTCACCGGCCTCGGCGGGCCGGACGACGTTCATCCGCTACAGGCGGCTTTCATCGAGCACGGCGGCGCGCAGTGCGGATATTGCACGCCCGGCATGATCATGGCCGCCAAGGCCCTGCTGGACGAAGACCCGAGCCCCACCACCGAGGACATCAAACGGGGGCTCAGCGGCAACCTGTGCCGATGCACCGGGTACACCCGGATATTCTCGGCCATTCATTCCGCCGCCCGGACCCTGCGCGAACAGAGAGACGTCGTATGAGCCGCATCGAGCATCCCAGTCACGCCGCGGCAAACGTCAGACTTCGCCAGATCGGCAAGCCGCTGGTGCGGACGGATTCGCCAACCAAGGTCTACGGCACCGCCACCTATGCGGGCGATCTCGTCATGCCCGATATGCTGCATGCCGCCGTCCTGCACAGCGACCGGGCCAGCGCCTTGCTCAACCGCGTTGACGTGTCGCGGGCCAAAGAGCTGGCGGGCGTGCATAGCGTGCTGACCGGTGAGAATTTGCCCGCCGAGCAGGGCGTCATGACGGATATGCCCGGCCAGACCGGCGGCATGACCAAGAACACAAAACAGCCGATCCTGGCCAAAGACCAAGTTCGATTTTTCGGCCAGCCCATCGCCCTGGTCGCGGCCGAGACCGTTGCCGTCGCCGAACAGGCCATTCGGCTCATCGAGGTGGAATACGAAGACGTTGAGGGCATTTACGATCCGTTTGAATCCCTCAGGCCCGGCGCGCCCATCGTCTACGGCGAGGACAACGTGGTGGCACGGTATAAGATTCGCAAAGGCGATCTGGAAAAGGGCTTCGCCGAAGCCGATGTGATCGTCGAAAACACGTTTACGACACAATACCAGGAGCAGGCCTTTCTCGAGCCCGAGGCGGCCCTGGCCTGGGTCGACGAGCACGACATCCTCAACATCCGCTCCAGCACGCAAGTGGTCGAGCATTATCGCGCCGTCGCTGATGCCATCGGCCTGCCCCACAACCGTGTCCGCCTAAGAGCCGAGTTCGTGGGCGGCGGTTTCGGCGGCAAGGAGGTCATGACCATCGAGGTCTGGCTGGCGTTGCTGGCACTGGACACGCGGCGTCCAGTGCGTCTGGTGCAGTCCCGCGAACGATCGTTCGTATCCCACGGGCCGCGGCATCCGTTCACCATGACGCACCGCTCAGGCGTGACCAAGGACGGAAGGATCACCGCGCTGGAAATCAGCCTAACCTCCGATGCCGGCGCCTACGCAAAGCTCAGTCCCTATATCCTGCTCTATGCCACGGTCGGAGCCACCGGCCCCTACAAGGTCGATAACCTGCATGTGGACTCCGTATCCGCCGCCACCAACAATCTGCCGACCTGCGCCTTCAGGGGATTCGGCACCATGCAGGCGAACCTGGCCTGCGAGGGGCAGATCGAGGAAATCGCCAAGGTATTGGGCATGGATGCGATGGACCTGCGTCGTCGCAACTTCATCCAGACCGGCGACCCCAACGTAACCGGACAGATCATCCGAAGCGCGGTCTGGTCGGACCAGTGCGCGACTGAGGCGTTACAGGCCCTAGGCGAGCGCCCGCCCGGAAAGGGACCGGTCAGGATCGGCCGCGGCGTTGCCTGCTATCAACAGAGTTACGGCCGCATCCGCTGGATGAAGGATTCCAGTGAAGCATGGGTCGGGGTCGAGATGGATGGCACCGTTATCGTGCGGAGCGCGGTCACGGATATCGGCGCCGGCCAGTCGTCGGCCCTAGCCCAGATCACGGCGGAGGTGCTTGGCGTGCCTATGGATCAGGTGGTCGTCTATTTCGGCGACGGCGCCATAACGCCCCTGGCCGGCACCTCGACGGCGAGCCGTGCCCTCTATATGTCGGGCAACGCCACCAAGATGGCTGCAACCCAGGTGCGGGAAAACCTGCTGGGTCGAGCCGCCCAGCATTTCGGCGTCGCGCCCGACGAACTGGATATGTGCGACTCGCAGGTCTTCGTGCTCGATAATCCCGAGCGCTCCATGAGCCTCAAGGACCTGGTCATGTCGTGCGCGGCGGCAGGCATTCACCGCCACAATCTGGCAATCTTCCGCGCCCCCGTCAGCGAAGGTCTCGATCCGGAGACCGGCCAGGGCGAAGTGTTTCCGGATTTCACCTACGGAGCCCATGCCGCCGAGGTGGCGGTCGATACCGAGACCGGGGAGGTGCGCGTATTGCAGAGCATCGGCGCCCACGATGTCGGCCAGGCCATTAACCTGCGCGCCGTCGAAGGCCAGATCGAAGGCAGCGCGCTCATGGGACAGGGTTTTGCGCTGAGCGAGGAGTTGATCCTCGACAAGGGCTGCTTGACGAATGCTTCGCTCAGCGAATACCTGATCCCCACATCGGAGGACGTGCCCGAGATCAAGGCAATCGTTCTGGAATCGCGAAGCGGTCTCGGTCCGTTCGGAGCCAAGGGTATCGGCGAGCCGGTCTTCGCCCCGGTGGCGGCGTCCATCGCCAACGCCGTGGCCGACGCCATCGGCATCCGCATCTTTGATTTGCCGATCACACCGGAGAAAGTGATCAAGGCGTTGCGGGAGAAGGAAGCGGCCGGGTGATAACCTCCGGGACGGTCTCAATGCATGCGAAGTCTGCGAGGTGTCCGTGAACGAGGCCCCGCCGACACACGCCCGCGTCGCCATCATCGGTGGCGGTATCGCCGGCAGCAGCATCGCCTATCACCTGACCAAGTTCGGCATATCCGACGTGATTGTCGTGGAGCGCGGCGCGCTGACCTGCGGCACGTCATGGCATGCGGCTGGGCTGATCATGCAGCTTCGCTCCAGCCATAGCCTGACGGAATTGGCCCGCTATAACGTGGAACTTTACGGCGGCCTGGAGGCTGAGACCGGCCAGGCGACTGGCTTCAAACAGAACGGAACCCTGGCCATCGCGCGGAACAAGGACCGTCTGTACGAGATCAAGCGGTCGGCCACCATCGCCAAGAGCTTCGGAATCGAGGCGGATATCATCGGGGCCAAAGAGGCCAAGGAGCTTTATCCCGCCATCGACGAGAACCTGGTGGAGGGCGCGCTCTTTATCGCCAAGGACGGCCAGACCAACGCGGTCGATACGGTGATGTCCCTGATTGCCGGGGCCAAGCAAGGCGGCGCCCGTGTATTCGAAAATTCGCCGGTGACACGGCTGGAACGGTTGGCGTCCGGTGAATACCGTCTCGAAACGCCGGGCGGCGCCGTCCAATGTGAGACGTTGGTCCTCAGTTGCGGGCTATGGACCCGGGGGCTGGCGGCGCAGTTGGGCATTCGCGTGCCGCTTTACGCCTGCGAGCACATGTACGTGGTGACCGAAGCCATGGATCTCGTCGCGCCGACACTGCCCGTACTCCGCGATACCGACGGCTACGTCTATATCAAGGAAGAAGCCGGCAAACTGCTGATCGGCTCGTTCGAGCCGCGTGGCAAGCCGCTGGCCGTGGAGAATCTGCCCGCCGAGCAACAGTTCATTGAATTGCAGGAGGATTGGGACCATTTCGAACTGCCGTTCAGCAAGGCCATGGAGATCATTCCCGCCCTGGAGGAGGCGGGCATCCAAAGATTCATGAACGGCCCGGAAAGTTTCACACCCGATGCCTTGTTCGCGCTGGGCGAGGCGCCCGGGGTCGCCAATTGTTTCGTCGCCGCCGGGTTCAATTCGGAGGGCTTCGAGATGGGCGCCGGGGCCGGGCGGGCGCTGGCGGAATGGATCGTCGAGGGCGAGCCGGTCATGGATTTGTCGGACGTCGACGTCGCCCGCTTCCATCCGTTTCAGGCCAACAGGAAATACCTGCACGACCGGGCGGGAGAATCCCTTGGCTCCATCTACGAGATGCATTGGCCCAACAAGCAGCACCAGACGGCCCGCCCGGTCCGCAAAAGCCCGCTCCACGACCGGCTCGCGGCGCGCAACGCCTGTTTCGGCGAGACGGCGGGCTGGGAGCGCGCCATGTGGTTCGCCCCGAAAGGCGTCGAGCCCAGGGATATCTACTCCCACCAATGGCCGAACTGGTACGAATACACCGCCGAGGAGTGCCGCGCCGCCCGCGAGGATGTTGTTGTTCTCGACCAAAGCTCTTTCGGCAAGACACTGGTGCAAGGCCACGATGCCTGCGCCTTCCTACAACGGATGTGCGCGGGCGATGTTGACGTGGCCGTCGGCAAGCTCGTTTACACGCATATGCTAAACCGGCAGGGCGGGGTCGAAACCGACCTCACCATCGACCGCTTGGCCGAGGACCGGTACATGATCGTGTCCTCGGCGGCCACGCATCAGCGGGACATGGCCTGGATCGGCAAACACCTGGACCCGGACGAACATGTGACGACCACGGACGTTACTTCCGCCTATTCGGTGCTTTCCGTGCAGGGCCCGAAATCTCGCGACCTGTTGGCCCGCATTACCGACGCCGATCTCTCCAACCTGGCGTTTCCGTTCCTGACCTCACGGGAAATCGATATCGGTGATGCACGGGTCATGGCCAAGCGCTTGACCTTCATTGGTGAACTGGGATGGGAACTGCATATCCCGAGCGAGTTCGTTCAGAATGTCTTCGACATTCTGATGGAAGCCGGCGCGGAATTCGGCTTGCGGATGGCCGGATATCATGCCCTCGAGCATCTCCGCTGCGAGCGCGCCTACCGTGAATACGGGTTCGACATCACGCCCGACGACACTCTTTACGAGGCGGGGCTCGGTTTCACGGTGAAGCTGGATACGCGCGGCGGGTTCATGGGCCGCGATGCCATAGCGCCGCAACGCGGCCAAGTGCTCAACAAGCGTCTTGTCATGTTCAAGCTGACCGACCCCGAGCCGGCTCTGTTCCATGACGAGCTGATCCGCCTGGATGGCGAGATCGTCGGCTATATCAGTTCGGGGTCCTACGGCTTTACCCTGGGACGCGCGGTGGGCATGGGCTATGTGCGTCATCCGGACGGGGTTACCCAGGAACTGATCGAGAATTCCCGATTCGAGATCGAGATCGCCTGCGAACATTACTCGGCCGAGGCCTCTTTCCGGGCCTTCTACGATCCCACGGGCGAGCGGGTGAAGGTGTAATGCGAGTATCGCCCGCCCGAGTCCTGCATTTCGGCTGTCGGCCTCGCCGTGACACCGAAGTGAACCACCTTCCGTCGATCGTGGCTCAAGACGACAAGCACGAACAGGATCTTGAAGGTCAACGTAGGTACAACAAGGAAATCGATCGAGGCTGTGCAAGGAAGGTGATTTCGAAGGAACGTCACCCATTGGTGATCGGGATCCGGAGGGCGGCGAGGCATGTACCTGGAAACGGTTGCTTGACTGATATTGAAACCGAGTTTCAGGACTTCACCATGAATCCTTGGCGCGCCCCACAGCGGGTTCTGCGTACTCATTTGCCGAACGAGGGCTCGCACCTCAACGGGCGCCCTCGGGCGACCACCACGCCGCCGCGACTTCCAGCACCAATAGACTCGGAAGCCTTCGCGATGCCATCGCACCAGCGTCTTAGGGTGGACAATCCGAATCAACCGTGCGGACTCGGGCCAAAGCCGTAGGAGCCAGATGAAGATCAGGCGGTCCATCTTGGTAAGGCGTGCCCGCTTCGGTGCGGTGCGTTTGAGAATCTCGATCTGATGCCGTAGCGCAAGATTTTCGACCTGGAGTTCGGCTCGGGATTTCAGGCTGAGAATTATCTGAACCCGCGTTCCCCAAATGACCAACACTTCTAAGACCGTTTTCATCTGATTCTGTGATATGTTTTATGGGGTTAGATCAGGTGGAGGGCGGGTTGCATGCAGAGCCCGGAGGGTGACTCGGATCGGCGGCCTTTGCGGCCTGTTTTCGACCGACGCCTCAAGCTTGAGTTCCACGGGTCGCGGGTCACATCAGACGCCGGTCTGCTCGCCTACCGGGAACTCGACGATGTTTTGGGCCTGACCGCATTGGCCAGCGATGTTCTGACCGACTGCCGCACAGGCAAGAATGGCTGGCACGGGATCGTCGGCCTGCTCCGCCAATCTGTCTATGGTCGTCTCGCCGGGTACGAGGACGTGAATGACGCCGACCGCCTGGGACGTGACCCGGCGATGCGCTGGATCGTGGGCGGCACGGCGGTTTCGCGTCGGGGTGCATCAACCAACCAGATGGGTCGCTTCGAGACCGAGTTGCTGGCCACGGATGACAACCTGGCCGCTGTCACCAATCTTTCCGGCATCTGGATCGACGAGGTGCATGATCGCAAGCTGCCGAAGGCCATCGTGCTCGACATGGACAGCTCCGTCAGCCCGACCTATGGCGATCAGGAAGGCACCGCCCACAACGGCCATTTCGGCTGCACCTGCTATCACCCGCTGTTCGTGTTCAACCAGTACGGCGACCTGGAGCGGTGCGTGCTCCGCCCCGGCAATGTGCACAGCGCCGATGACTGGCACGACGTTCTGGAGCCGGTTGTCGCCCGCTATCGGGATCGGAAGCTGCGGCGCTACTTTCGAGGCGATGCCGCTTTCGCCTCACCGGACATCTATGAGTTCCTGGAAGCCGAAGGCTTCAAGTACGCAATCCGGCTTCGTGCCAACAAGGTGCTGCAAGACAGCATCGGCCATCTGCTCAAGCGCCCCGTTCGCAGACCGCCGAAGGAGGTGCGGCGGTATCACGCCAGCTTCAGCTACCAAGCCGCAAGCTGTAAGAAGCGCCGTCGCGTCGTCTCCAAGGTCGAGTGGCATCCGGGAGAACTGTACCCGCGTGTCGGGTTCATCGTCACCAACCTGTCGCGGCCCGCCGAGCGAGTGGTCGCATTCTACTGTCAACGGCGGAGCAATAAGGGGCCACGGGGCGGTGTAAAAGGGGCCAAATGTCTAGTTTGTGGGCCGAAGCGGTCGTGCCGGCCAAAGGGCCCGAACCGCCGCTTGTAGCCAATATCAGAAGTTGGGCCACCGGATCGTGTTCCAACTACCGCCTGATCCGGTTAGTCTGCGCTGACGATTGATGTCGGGCGGATGCGGCCATGAATGACCAGCCTACAGAAACAAACGGGAACCCGAAGATCATCTCAAAGGACGCATCGTGCTCTCTTCCTGATCGTATGTGGGTGAGCGAAGCGGTTGAGAGGATCGATGCGGATTTCAATCGTTCCGCGGATACCCATCTGATCAAAGTTGGGCTCTCGGGTTTTGAAGACATCGATCTATACCTCAAGGACGAGTCCACGCATCCCTCAGGCAGCCTGAAGCACCGCTTGGCCCGGTCGCTATTCCTGTATGGCTTATGCAACGGGCGCATTCGCAAAGGCACGCCGATCATTGAGGCCTCTTCGGGGAGCACCGCCATCTCGGAAGCTTACTTTGCCCGATTGCTTGGGCTGCCCTTTATGGCGGTGGTGCCCGAGGCCACATCGCAGCAAAAGATTGAGCAAATCGAATTCTTCGGTGGCGAATGCGTCCGGGTTTCGCCGCACAGCATTTACGACGAAGCCGAAGCTCTCGCAGTGCGGTTGCACGGGCACTATATGGATCAATTCAACGATGCGGCGCATGCCACGGACTGGCGAGGAAACAACAACATTGCAGAAAGCATCTTTGAGCAGATGGCCAGAGAACGCCATCCCGTCCCGAAATGGATTGTCGTGAGCGCCGGGACGGGCGGCACGGCGGCGACGATCGGCCGGTTCATCCGTTATCAATGCGAGTACCTCACTCAGTCCCAGCTATGCGTGGTCGATCCTGAAAACTCAGTCTTTTTTGATTTCTTTTGCACCGGCGATGGTGACCTAACGACCTCCAGAACCTCTCGCATTGAAGGGATCGGCCGTCCACGGGTTGAATCCTCGTTCATACCAGAGGTGATTGACCGGATGATCCAAGTGCCGGATGCAGCCTCGATCGGAACCATCTGGTGGCTTGAAGCGGTGCTTGGCCGTAAGTGTGGCGGATCGACAGGAACAAACGTTTTTGGTGCGCTTAACTTGATGAACGAGATGCGGTCACGCGGCGAACGAGGAAGTGTCGTCACCCTCATCTGCGATCCAGGCGAGCGATACCTGGGCACATATTATGATCATGCGTGGGTAGCGGATCAGAACCTGGACGCAGCGTTTTACCGGCAACATCTGTCAGAACTAATCGGGCAAACTTGAGCCCCTCTCAGTGGACGACGGACTTCGCCTCTGGGTCAACTTCTGCCTAGGCGTCGCGCTCAACATCGGGCCTTGTGGCTGTTCCGCTCCGAAAGCCGACGTGTTCGCGACTGATCCGATCAAGCGAATCCGGGCGGATCATATCCTGTCTTTCTCCATGTTGGAGTAAGGAGAAAGACAATGTTCGAAAACACAGACAAATACGAAACCAGTGCCGCGCGCGTTCCCTGGAACAAGGGAAAACTCACCGGTCAGAAGCCACCACTACAGCCGAAACATGTCTGGACGATCAGAGCCCAACTGCAATTGACCGGACGGGCTCGCGACCTGGCGTTATTCAATCTGGCGATCGACAGCAAACTTCGCGGCTGCGATGTCGTTGCTCTACGTGTTGAGGATGTCGCCCCTCACGGCTATGCACTGGACCGGGCAACAGTCCGGCAGAGGAAAACCGGTCGACCCGTCAAGTTCGAACTTACGGACCACACTCGAGCCGCGATTGATGACTATCTACGGACCAAACCGAGAAGGCACAGAGAGTATCTATTTGGCGGGCGCGGCCAGACCGATCGCCATCTGTCGACGCGCCAGTACGCGCGTCTGGTTTCTGATTGGATCGCGCTGGCTGGTCTCGATCCGCTTCAATTCGGCACACATTCGCTCCGCCGAACGAAGGCGACACTGATTTATCGAAAGACCGGGAATCTGCGAGCGGTTCAGCTTCTTCTCGGTCACACAAAGATCGAAAGTACGGTGCGATACCTCGGTGTTGAAGTTGACGATGCACTGGCAATCGCAGAGCAAGTCGAAGTCTGAAACCAGGGGCGGAGCCGTCGTGCTCCGCCTTACCCAATTCGGCAGTTGAGTGCCACAAGCGGCCATACAACAGTAGCCTACACCCACGATTTTCCGTGGCTGTCAACGAGAACGTTAGGTGCAGAAATCTTGTCTTGGATTGGCGTGTGGTACTTTCCGGAACTGTCAAGGATCAGGTGTCTCCGGGCGATATGATCGTCACTGAAACACCCGGCGGTGGCGGATTTGGAATACCTGTCGCCCCCCGCAAAGTGGCCGAATGAGTTGGCTGCAAAGCGAGCCTATCCACAAAACTCAAGATATCCTAAGGAGGAAACGTTAGCCATGAAAGAATCCAAACATCTTGAGCGCCGGAGAATAGAGGCCGAAATGATTGCGCGCATCTATCGAGAAATGACCAACGTTGTTGACTCCAAGACAGCATTACAAGTCTTGACCACTGTAATCGAAAATGCGGCATTTGAAGAGGGCCAAGCGTTCGAGGCCAAAGCAAAAGGCGGCCCCAGCCTTGATCATTTTAGAACGATCTTGGACTACTGGGGGGATGCAATGGATATCGAGGACATCGAGGAGGATGGGGGCACATTACAGTTCAAGGTAGTGCGTTGTCATTATATCAAGTTCTACGAGAAGATCGGATTACCACCTGAACTCGTTAAGCTGCTTTCTTGCGCTCGTGACGCTCCTTTCGCCAAAGGTTACGGCATCGAATTCTCTCGGAATCAGACTTTGGCTGAAGGAGCGGATCATTGTGACTTTTGCTACAACTGGCGCTCAGGCAATGAGTGACGTGTTGCGAGGACACGGTGATGGGGACCAGCTTCTTCCAGGACAAGCGCGCCCTGCGCGCCTATTGCTCAGCCAGCCCGCTTCGGGTCATCTCCCGCCCTTCTCGTCCGGCACCAGCTAGGTCAGCTGACGCGGGTGAAGCCGACGACATCAGCGAGAGAGGGGACCATCAGATTGGGACGACTAGAGCTGGGGGTATTGCTGCCGTGGCTAGGTGCTGCCCAAATAGGCGGAATCGTGCCAGAAGCGGAAAGCAGCGGCGTCGGGATGTCCGGTCCTCATCCCAGGCGCCCTCCGTACGCCTAAAGCATACTCTAGGCATCCCCCGCATCGTTAGCGGCCTCATGATGCGCCGGGTCGCGCCAATAATTTGCGCATCGCCGGTGCGCCCCATGTCGTCGCCATGAACAGCAACCCAAGAGCTGCTGCCGCCGACGCGATATAGTACGGCGAGCGGATGTCGACGCTCATCAGCCCGCCGCCCGACAGCGACATGATTCCGCCGGCGAGGCAAAAGACCGCGGTCGTGACACCCATGACCCAGCCCTGATCGGCCTCGCTCACGCTGCCCGAAAACATGCCGAGGAGCGTCGGATACGACACCCCGAACAAAAAGTAGAAGAAGAAGATCGGAACGAATGTCAGGAACGCCACCGGAATCAGCACAAAAGCAAGCGAGCAGATCACCATGGTCACCAGGCTCATGCCGACGATGAGCTGCTTGCCGAACCGCCACTGCGCCGGCTTGACCAGGAAAGTACTGCTTGTCGCCAAAGCGACGCCGATCACCAACATGGCCACGCTGCCACCAAGCACGCCATATCCGAACGCGCTCGTCAGGTAATTGTCGACGAAGATGTAGAAAGTGACGTTTGCGACCATGAACAGGGCATAGACCGGCATAATCCGCATGACGATCGGAAATTGGGTGACCCGCCACAGGCTGTCGGTAATGTCGCGTGGCCGGAAGACAAAGGGTGTGCGCTCCGTGCGAATGTCGCGGAAGAAAACGATCACCAGCGCGATTGCGAGCAGCACCAGTACAAACGCCGCGTAGAACGGCAGCTTGAGGCTCGCCACACTGCCGAGCAAGTCGGGATCGGACAGAATGCCGCCGATGATGGGACCGCCGACCAGACCGAAGCTGATGCCGGTGACGATGAAGCCCATGTTTCGGTCGCGGTCGGCATCGTCGGTGCTCCCGTCGATCATCGCCGCCTGGGCGATCGGTTGGTTGCCGGCGGTGAAGCCGGTAATCGCCCGGCCGAGAATCAGCAGCCAGAGGCTGTTTACGTAGAGCGAGACAAGGGTTATCGCATAGCCGGTCAGAGCACCGCCGAGGCAGATCAGCAGGGCGTTCTTGCGGCCGATCGAATCGGAAACTTTGGCGACGTAAACCACGCCGAGGAACCAGGCGAGGAAGAAGATGCCGATGACCAAGCCATAGTCGAAATGGCGCAAGCCCATTGACGTGCTCTCGGGCAGAAAGCCGGACGACCGGTCCATGATCAGAGTGTTGATGATCGGGAAAACCAGCCCTTGCCCGATCAGGTCGACAAAGACCACGAACATCAGCGTGATCTTAGCGATCGTCGTCATTGCGTCCCCTCGCCCATGATTTTCACGTCACCCGGTCTTTCTTCCTTCGACTCGTCATTGTCAGGTCTGGCGAGTCAAGTCGTAGGACCAAAGCGCCCTCAGTATTTCGTTGGGTCACTCCTCGCCGGAACAGATCCGTTACGCGCGCAACGTCTGGTCGGCGCGCAAAACGAGAAGGTCAATTGACTCTATCGCTTGATGACTCCTTCGGGTCAAAAGCAGATCCAAGTCTGGACCACTGGTTTAGTTCGCTAGTAGCCACGAACGGTCATCGGCCAAGGTTGGCACCGCATCATCCTACGGCCCGTCGCTGTTAAAGATGGACACGGTGACCTTCCATGTGCCGTCTGCCTGGCGTCTCAAAATATTGAGGAACTTGCCCTGCTCCGGTGGATTCGTGCCTGTCACGGCGTAGGTTCCTATCTGATAGGCCAGGTCACCCTCGACACCGTATTCCACCAGTTCATTGCTATGCGTGCCGCCGGTACTTTGCTCCATCCGAGAAAGGTAGGTTTCTTCAAATGCCTTTTTGCCACGAGTCATCGGTTGATCAGGTGCCATCAAGATAACATCTTCGGAAAAAAATGCGGCACAGCCTGCGGCATCACCTCGGTTAAAAGCCTCGTTATACGCAGCGTCAAAGTCTTCTAGAAACTTTTTCATATCCATGGGTTTCTCCTTTCAGTCGTAGTTTGCGACAAACTGGATTGTGTTGGCAAAAGTACCAATTCGGTAGGCCATGTCGCCCTCAACACCATAGCCCTCCGCGTGATTAGCATCTTGCACAGCCCCGACGCCGAAAGCGATTATCAAGGAAAAGCTGAAGCCAAATTTGCCGGGGCGTGGAAGAGGCCCACCGACTTGCGATTCGAATGAAACGGAGTCACGCTGAACCACTGAAGAAGGGACCACTTCAAGATTTTTCGCCAGGGAGCGGTTACAATTCATGGCGGCAGAAGACGAAGTCCGCGCGGCATCGAGAAAATTCTACGCAGCGCTGAACCGAATGCTCGGTGGAGATGCTAGTTCGTTGGGAGACATCTGGTCACACAGTTCGACTGTTTCGACCATGCACCCGATTGGCGGTCGGGAGATCGGGTGGGAACAGGTCAGAGCATCGTTTGAGCAAGTCGCTCGGTCTTCGACAGGTGGTCGGGTTGAACTAACGGAACAGTTAATTCGGATTGCCGGAGAGTTCGCTTACGAGCTGGGTGTCGAGCGTGCGCAGTTTTCCATTTCCGGGGAGCCGTTAAGCTTGAATTCGCGTGTTACGAATATCTATCGGCGGCAGGCCGGAAATTGGAAGGTCGTCCATCATCACGGCGACAAATCTCCGGGCATATTCGAAGCATTGAACCGTTCGAAGACCTAGTTTCAAACTCGGAGCCGCCGGTTTACTTGGCCGACGCTAACGAGATCGCTGGCATGACCGCACTGGGTCTTGACTGTGTGAAAACGTTGAAAATTGATGAGCTCGCGCAACAATCGAATCCACACGATCGCGGTTTGATATTGAAATTGCTGAAAACGATGGCTCTGTGAATGTATCTGTCGTCGCTGGGACTTAAGCAAACGTTTTCACACAGTAGCCAAAGGCAGACTTCATGCAGTGGCGCGCTCGAGAGCTACAACTTCCTTCGGTCATAAGTACATTGGCTATATGTCCGGTTCATGCATCTCGATTGTGATATCGAAGGGATGATGACGGAGCGCAGTGTTGATATCTCCTACGAAACCGCAAGTCGATAGGTGCTCAAGTTTGCTCCGAACATCGCCGCGAACCTGAAACGCATGCGATCCCCGGCCAGCGACCACTGGCACATTGACTAGATGCCCTGACGGTCTACGGCATACGCTACTGGCTTTGGCGCGCCGTCAACCTCTCCCACAAAGGCCGAATGTGCTACGGTCTTCGCCCCAAGACGGTGGTTATCCGGAGAAGCTAGGTTCAATCTAAGCCATGCTCGAACTACTTGGGCTGATATTGCCTGTATTTGCAGTTGTCGCGGTGGGGTACCTGACCGTGCGCTTCGGGGTCGTGCCCGCGTCGATCGCGCCGCCCCTAGTCCAGTTCGTCTACCACATCTCTCTGCCCGCCTTGATATTCCACATCATTGCCGGCGACCCGATCATGGCGTTTTTGAACTGGGATTTCTGGATCACTTTTGGCGGCGGTTCGCTCCTGGTCCTCGTGCTGGTCTTCCTTGTTGGTCGGTCCTGGCTGGGGGGCGATCTGGCTCACCGCGCGATCCTGGCGTTTGCGGCGGTGTGGATCAACTCGGGGTTTATTGCCTTGCCGATCCTGCATGTTCTCTTCGGCGCCAAGGGCGTCCCTCCCGCCGCTATCGCCAACATGATCAATGCCGCCATTTTGTTTCCGGTGTTGGCTGCGATCCTGGAGACAACGCGTGTTGGCGAACACGGTGAAAAGAGAGCGCCTTGGCGTCTCGCGCGAAATGTCGTCTTAAGTCCAATGGTGTGGCCAACGGTGCTCGGCATTATCTTTGTTGTCTTCGCGATCCCCGTGCCGAAGCCGGTCGAAGACTTCCTCGTCATTCTGGGATCAGCGCTCACGCCCTGCGCGCTGTTTGCCATCGGTGCATCGATCGATTTCAAGGAGATGCTGCACGACATCAGGCGCATCGTCGTTCTTTCGATGGTCAAGCTATTCGCCCTGCCAGCAGTTGTGCTCGGCATCGGACTCGCGCTTGACATGGCGCCCTTCTATCTGATTGCCGCCACCATTTGTGCTGCGGTGCCGACCGCAAAGAGTGTCTTTTTCCTGGCGAATGAGTATCACGTCGCGGAGAAAAGTGCCGCGGTCATGATTTCCGCCACCACCGTGGCGGCGATTGTCACCATGACGATCTGGCTCATGGTGCTCGCAGCGATCTATCCTTCGGTGTTCCACGGCGACCTGTGAGCCCTGATGCCGTCCGACGACCTGCTTTTTGGAGTTTGACGCCTCATAGAGTAAGAGGGTCGCGGTTTGTATATGGCATCCATATAGAGCTTTTGCTTGAACAAGCTTCCAAACAGCAGCCAGAAGCGATGATTAGACCACGCTCCAGTTTAGGACGTCCGCTTGGGGTCATCTCCGGCCTATCTCGTCCGGCACCGGCTAGGTCGGCTGCCACGGGTGAAGCCGACGACATCAGCGAGAAAGCGGACCATCAGATTGGGACGGCTAGAGCTGGGGGTATTGCTGCCGTGGCTAGGTCCTACCCAGATAGGCGGAATCGTGCCACAAACAGACCTAAGTACATTCAGCCGAGATTGTAGCCCAGCGCATGAAGCTGGAGCCGCACCGCGTTGGCCGTGAATGACCGGCACGACAACCGCGTCCACTTGATCGCGCCCTTGCTCTAAATTGGATTGCCAAGTGACACCCTCGTGAATCGTCGGCGCCTCGTCGGCTGCCACGGTGCCGCCCACGAAGACTGCTTCACAGATCAAGCAGTCTTGCGGCCCAGCCGATGGAACGAGTCATAGACCTGTTGAAGCAACTCGGCGACGTCCGGGTCTGCGGGTCCGACGGAAAAGTCCGGCTCACCTGGCAGGCGCGAATCCACTGCCCAACGTCGGTTCAGCAGCCAGGTCCCATCAACCTTCGTCAACTCGTCGTCGAAGTGGCCTGAGAAGAATATCTTATAGCCTCGGCGCGTAGCCACGGTGACAACGACGGTTGATTGACCCTTTGCGGACATGCCGTCGTCCGCGATGCGATAGACAGGCGAGGCCGACAAGTGACGTGTTGGAATTGCCCGATGCACTTCGGCATGGTCGCGCAGCTTCTCACGTCCCCGAATGCTATGATTGCCGTGACCCAGCATGCCGTCCGGACTGAAGCAATTGGCGAAGTCCAGGGGCTCCGTGTGGTCAAGCGCGTGCGTATAAGCAAACAGAAGCTCATAGATCTTCATCATTTCGATGTATTTGGCGGTCTGGTCCATGTCGCCCCCGGTGAATGATTTGCCTGAGTTTCCCCAGTTGCGTTGCTTCAGGACAGCCTGATGCCAGCGGGCACGAAGTTCAACCGACATTTCCCAGATGAACGCCAGTTGCAGCATCAGGGTAGCCATTTGGGCTCCCCGCGGCAATCCGGAATACGATATGAGCCGCCGATGTTGCCGCTGGCGTCAAGCATGGCCCTGCCCGGCCGCTGACGGCTCTATTTTCCGTTAACAAGTCGCACCTCTCCCGTGGTTCTTGCTGGAGTTCATGACAACCGGACGCGTCACGCCAGCGCTGGTGGTGGCTGTGGCCGGAGTTCCGCGATCAGTCGCAGGATCTCGGCGAACAATCCCCCGGCACCGCGACCTCGGCCATCTGGAATGTGACGTAGCGGCCGTGCGTGACGATCCTGGCGCCGATCTTGATCAGCTTCTCCCTCAGGCTGGTCAGCGACCACTGTTCGACCGCCTCCGGCAGAGCCAGCGTCCGCATGAAGTTACCGAGATTGTAGGCGAGCGCATGAAGCTGAAGCCGCACGGCATTGTTCTGGAACCGCCGGCACGACAGCCGGGTCCACACAATCGCGTTCTTGCCCTCCTTGATGTGCTGCTCGGCCGTGCCGCGCTGATTGTAGAAGGCGACCACGCGCTTGGCCGGTCGGGTCAGGTTGGTGACGATGAAGCCGACGGTCGGATAGAGTTGGCCGGGATGCCATTCCACCTTGGCGACGACGCGGCGCTTCTTGTCCCATGACCCTGCCTGGTAGCTGAAGCTGGCATGGGTGCAAACCACATGATTTGGTGGGCGGCCGACAGGCCTCGTCAGCAGGTAGGCGATGCTTTGCTGAAGGATCGCGTTGGCCTTGAGACGGATCGTGTACTTGTAGCCCTCGGCCTCCAGAAACGCATAGATGTCCGGTGAGGCGAACGCGGCATCGCCTCGGAAGTAGCGGCGCAGGTCCCGTTCCCGGTAACGCTCAACGACAGGCTCCAGAACGCCGCGCCAGCCGTCGGCGCTGTGAACGTTGCCCGGACGAAGTTCGCTGCGTTCCAGATCGCCGAATTGGTTGAACACAAACAGCGGATGGTAGCAGGTGCAGGCGAAGTGCCCGTTGTAGGCGGTGCCTTCCTGATCGCCATGGGTCGGGCTGACGCTCGAATCCATGTCGAGCACGATTGCTTTGGGCGGATGCCGGGCGTGCACCCGGTCAATCCATTGTCCTGACAGATCGGCCAGTGCGGCGAGGTTCTCGTCGGCGGCAAGAAACTCCGTCTCGAAGCGCGCCATCTGGCTGGTCGATGCCGCTGATCTCGCAACAGCCCGGCCGCCGACAATCCATCGCATCGCCGGATCACGTCCCAGACGGTCGGCGTCGTTCACGTCCTCGTAGCCACCGAGGCGGCCGAAGACGGATTGGCGAAACAATCCCGTCATCGCGTGCTGGCCGTTCTTGCCGGTGCGCGGATCAACGAGTTCATCGCCGACCATGTTCGTTAATCGGAGCGCGTCATCGAGCTCGCGGTAGGCAAGCAATCCGGCGTCGGTGGTGATCCTCGAACCGTGGAATTCAAGCTTCAGGCGGCGGTCGAAATCGAGTCGCAAAGGCTGGTTCCCAGATTCACCCGCCGGGTTCGCCATGATGTCCTCGCGCGATCCATATTAAGATGTTGATTATTATATCTGAATCGCCGCAAAATCACAGAAAATTACCATGTCATCCGGCGAATGCGGGTTCAGATTTGTTTTGAAATTTCCGACGCCGCGTCTAACGCTGACCGCTCTGAAATTTCTGCCAAAGACTTAGAAATTTGTGGACCCAAGTCGCATGAAATCGAGGCGTAGGATTCGTTACAATGCGCTATCCCTTTCTGTCGATCGCCAGACCCCGTACCGAGAAGGAACAAATCGTGCTATGGGAGCGGCGTTCTCCGGGTTCCTATAAGAATTCAAAATCCAAAAAAATGAACGACACTGGCAACTCAGGACTTCCACAATGGCAACCCTGAAAGAACGGATCGAGAACCATCCCGCGGTCTTCTTCCTCGGAGCGATCGTCCTAGGATTCCTTGCCGGCATAAGTGCCTATCAGACCGTGTTGGAGATTTCCAATCAGACGACTGTCTCAAGAAACGAACTTACCGCTTTGCGCAAAGATTTGAAGATCCTGGAGGAAAAAGCGGCGGACATGGGCGCCGGGCAGGAAATGAGCCCAATTAGCTACGATATGGATCGACATGGGGACGACTTTGATGGCCCTGCCTTGCCAACGCGATTTCCAGGACAGTGCCAGGACAAATGCAGAGATATACCGGAATGTAAAGCGTGGGCCTATGAACCTCCAAACAAATGTTGGCTAAAGAAAGGGAAGCCATCAGAGCAATCCAGGCCCGGCTTCGCGTCTGGAGTAAAGCGTAACTAGTTCAATACTTTGGCTTGTCTTCACGCCTGTAGATCAGCGAGGCCTTATACCAAGTCTCTGTGAGTGGGACTCATATAGGGGCTTTCCGGAACGGTGTTTTTCTGATTCAAGATGGCAAACGGATGGAGGTTTGCCATGGGTTCTCCGGTTTCACTTCGAGACGATTTTGGTGCGGCCGGACTTC
>JAAEOK010000097.1 GCA_024244705.1 Alphaproteobacteria bacterium | reverse complement strand
GAATGTGTCGTATGTGGATAAAGCCAATCTCGTCAATCAAAACCGACTCACGATTGAGTACCGCTTTGATAGACGCGTGATGAAGCAGGGGCGGATTCACTGGGATATGAACCTGGACACATGCGAGTTGCTCGGATGGGGCAACGATGCTTTTTTTGGCATCATACCGAGCAAAAATAACGTCACTAATGCGTTTTCCGGTATCGGATGGGACGTGTCAGTTATCACATGGACGCAACTACCGGAGCCGGGAGTGGTTCGATGTGGAGCCGGGCAATACGATATAATTCTGTGGAAGGGTGGGTCAGACAACCTCGTAATCGGTGCCGATGCGGTATTGGCAAAAAGTTTTGATATTGACGTTACAATGAGTCACGTTATTGAGATTAATTGTCCAGAATCACAAACAACTCATGGGGTTATCCCGGTTGAAGAAGAGTACGGTCTAGAGTCTACCGAGTCGCTATCGGTACCAGAAACAGATGGGCGCGAACTGCATCAAGCTGTTTTCGGAGTGTCAGGGATACCAGGGGAAGTGACAGTTCCAAAGGGTGGATTTGCTGAACTTGGCGGCGGAGGATTCGGCGGCGGCGGCAATGTCGATGGAGATTATTACGACGCTGACAATGATTATGAGGGGCTCGATGAGTGCATCGAGATTGCAGTCGAGCGGGCAAAAGTGGAGATGCTCGACAGTCACAGACAGACTCGGGTGAGTTTCGATGTGCCATTTACCCATGCAGCGTTTTTGGACAAAACAGCATCAATATCATCTGGAATAACCGCGACAGGTAAGATTGTCGAAGTGGCGGACACGATAAACGCGGATACCGGTGAGGCCATCACAAGGATAATT
>JAAEOK010000096.1 GCA_024244705.1 Alphaproteobacteria bacterium | reverse complement strand
CTTGCGCTCGAGCTTGGATCTGGCGTTGGTGATCAAGTCGTCGGTCTCGGCCGCGAACCCCACCAGGACCTGTCCGGCCGGCTTCTTCGAGCCGAGATCGACGAGGAAATCATGCGTCGGCTCGAGCACGATCTCGGGCAGGACGCTGCCCTTCTTGATCTTGCGGTCGGCGATCTCCTTCGGCCGGAAGTCGGCCACGGCCGCCGCCATCACGAGGACGTCCTGTTCGGCCGCCAATGGCATCACTGCTGCTTCCATCTCAGCCGTGCTCGACACTTCGATCACCTCCGCCGACAGCGGGGGCTCTCGGCGAACGGTCGTGACCACTGTGACGTCGGCGCCCCGGGCAGCGGCCTCGTGGGCGATGGCATAGGCCTGTTTGCCGCTCGACCGATTGGTGATGACCCGAACGGGGTCTATCGCCTCGCGGGTTCCGCCAGCGGTCACGAGCACCCGCGTGCCGGCGAGGTCACGACCCTGGCTCAAGATGGCTTCGACCTCGGCCACGATGCGCTCGGGACCCGCGAGCCGCCCCGCCCCGACGTCTCCGCCCGCGAGTACTCCCTCATCGGGATCGATGACATGGACCCCGCGGCGGCGGAGCGTGGCGAGATTCTCCTGGACAGCCGGGTGTTCCCACATCTCGGTGTGCATGGCCGGACAGACCAGGACCGGCGCTTCTGTGGCCAGCAACGTCGCCGTCAACAAGCCGTCGGAGATCCCGGCCGCGTAGGAGCCGATGACACGGGCGGTCGCCGGGCATACCAGCACCAGATCGGCCTGCTGACCCATCGTGGTGTGCGGAATCGGGTCGTCGCCGTCCCACAGCGAGGT
>JAAEOK010000095.1 GCA_024244705.1 Alphaproteobacteria bacterium | reverse complement strand
TGAGGATAACGGCTACCGATATAGTGCTTAATGGCCACATAAGAGCCAATGGTGGAGATGGACATAATGGGCAGTATAATGGAGGAGGAAGCGGAGGGGGAGTGTATGTCGAGACGGGTACACTGAGCGGTGGGGGGGTGATAACGGCAAATGGTGGTAAAACTGTCGATGCTCATAACTATACTACCGGTGGCGGAGGTGGACGTATAGCCATCTACTATGATGACATATCGGGCTTTAACACGACGAATGTGACAGCTTATGGAGGCAAGAGCAGTTTCAATGGCGGAGCGGGAACCATATACACAAAGTCATCCACGCAGACCTATGGAGATCTGATAGTGAACAATAATAACACGGTAACTGCCGTTTTCTCTACGCCGCTGATATCGGTGGGTACGGGAACATCTACAGGCCTGACGGCGGACACCTTGACAGATGGTACCCGCAGCTGGCGGACGGATGATCTAGTTGGCATATATCTCAATCCGAATAGGGGTCAGGGCAGTGTAATGAGGGTCCTTAACAACGGTGCGACTACCATTACGACTGACCTGAATGAGGGTGACATGACAACCGTGGCTACAACAGGAGACCCCTACCGAGGCCTCTACATCTTTGACAAATTGTACATAGAGGGTCTTGCCCGTGTGCAGTCTGAGGATGACATAAAGGTATTAGCCCCGAACTCAGTGAATGGATTAGAGATAGAGGGTGACCTTGACGTAAACGATATAGAGGTAGACAACTTTCCTGTCTTTGTAAATAATGGCAAAATGACAGTAAGTGGCAAAGTGACAAATGCGTCAGACTATAACCTGTACAACTCAACGCTTGTTGTAGATAGTGTAACGTCTAACACGCTAACGATGACAAATAGTAGTCTGTTGACGCATCCAGCGACAACGACAACGGATGAGTATAGTTTGGTAGTCAACACAACCACTCTGACGGTAGACGCGAGTAGCGGCATAGACGTATCAGCTAAGGGTTACCTTGGTGCCAACTCAGGTGGTAACAGCGGCACCTACGGGCGTACGATAGGGAACACGACAACGGGAGGCAGTGTCGCTTACAGTGCAGGAAGC
>JAAEOK010000094.1 GCA_024244705.1 Alphaproteobacteria bacterium | reverse complement strand
ATCTCGCCGACCTTGGCTAATGTTTACCTGCATTACGTGCTCGATCTGTGGGTCGAGAAGAAGCTGTCGAAGGAGATGCAGGGTGAGGTGAAGTACGTGCGCTACGCGGACGACTTCGTCTGTGCCTTCTCGGTCAAAGCCGACGCGTACCACTTCTATGAGCAACTGCCAGGTCGTCTGGCGAAATTCGGCTTGGAAGTGGCAGGGGAGAAGACCCGGATTCTGGACTTCGGTCGGTATCGGGGTAAAGCAAACCGGAAATTTGAATTTCTAGGTTTCGAGCTCTCCTGGGGGAAGGACAGGAACGGCCATAAGCACCTGAAAAGGCGCACGGGCCGCTGTCGCCTCCGGCGCGCCATCAAGGCCACGAGTGAGTGGATACAGAAGAATCGATCGAAGCGGTTGCCGCTTTTGATCGAGGAACTGAACCTCAAGCTGAGAGGTCACTATAACTACTTCGGTGTTATTGGGAACTCATCGGGCTTGGCGTGGTATTTCCATGAAGTGTGCCGGCTGCTCTTCAAATGGCTCAATCGTAGGAGCCAGAAGAAGAGCCTGACCTGGAAGGGATTCCAAGATCGGGTCCGAAAGAGACTTCACAGCCCGAGGATTGTCGAGCTGAGGGTCCTCCAGAGGAAACTTCCGGGGGTTCGCTGCTGATTACGGACGCGAGTGAT
>JAAEOK010000093.1 GCA_024244705.1 Alphaproteobacteria bacterium | reverse complement strand
TGGCAGTTCATGCGCGACAACTGGCTGTCCAACCGCGTCTTCAACTCATACGACGACATCGTCGACCACTGCTGTGACGCCTGGAACAAGCTCATCGATCAGCCCTGGAAAATCATGTCGATCGGACACAGGCAATGGGCATATAGGTCATGATCAACGGGATTTGGTATAAATCGCTTTCGAATTTCGCGGCACCGGTCCGATGGGGCCAAACCGAAATTCCCGGCGCAAGAAAAACCCCCGCGGGCGGGCCCGCGGGGGTTGATTGCTACGATATAGGTGACGCGATTAGTTCGGCAACTCGCCGACGACGCCTTCGACGTACCAATCGAAGCCGAGCATGTCGCCGTCGCTCATCACTTCGCCTTCGGCGATGCGGACCGTGCCCGCCTGGTCCTTGACCGGACCGGCGAAGGGATGGAGTTCGCCGCTGGCGATCGCCGCCTCGCGTTCGGCGACGACTTTCTTGGTCTCGTCGGAGACCCCCGGTCCGAAGGGCGCGAGCTTGATCATGCCTTCCTTGATGCCGCCCCAGGTATCGGTCGATTCCCAGGTCCCGTCCATGACCGCGTTCGCCTCGCTGATGTAGAAATCGCCCCAATGGTGGGTGGTCGCGGTGAGGTGGGCGTTGGGGCCGTATTTGGACATGTCCGAATGGTAACCGATGGCGTGAACGCCACGGTCTTCCGCGGCCTGAACCGGCGCCGTCGAATCGGTATGCTGGGTAACGATGTCGGCGCCCTGGGCGATCAGGGTTTCGGCCGCCTCGCGTTCCTTGCCGGGGTCGTACCACGAGGACACCCAGACCACGTTGACGTCGGCGTCGGGATTGACGCTGCGCAGACCGCGGGTGAACGCGTTGATGCCGCGCACGACCTCCGGAATCGGGAAGGCCGCGATATAGCCGATCTTGTTCGACTTGGTCGTCAGCCCAGCGAGGACGCCGGTCAGGTAGCGGCCCTCATAGAACCGCGCCAGATAGGTGCTGACATTCTTGCCCCGCTTGTAGCCGGTGGCGTGATCGAACGCGACCTTGGGGAACATCCTGGCGACTTTGACCGTCGGGTTCATGTAGCCGAACGAGGTGGTGAATATGAGCTCGTGCCCATCGGCGGCGAAATCTCGAATGACGCGCTCGGCATCGGCGCCTTCGGGAACGCTTTCGACGAATGTGGTCGTTATCTTGTCGCCGAGCTCGGCCTCGAGCTGCTTGCGGCCGAGGTCATGCTGATAGGTCCACCCGGCGTCACCGACGGGGCTGACATAGACGAAGCCGATCTTCAGCGGCTCCTCGGCGGCATAAGCGCCGGACGCCGTCAGCGCCGTGGCCGCCATGGCGGCAAGGGCAATGCGCTTAAATCCTGAGACAATGGTCATATTCGGTCCTTCCCTGTTACTGTCGTTGTCTTGTTCGTTTCCATTGTAAGTCCGTTTGCGTTGATCTCGGTTACGCCGTCGGATGGAACGGCCGCCCGAGGGACGCCGGCGCGTTGAGGCGAATCTTGGTCGCGTCGCGCGAGATTATGACCAGAACGAGGACCGTCGCAAGATAGGGCAGCATCGCCATCAGATGCGACGAAATGGCATAGCCCAGGGCCTGGACGTGGAGCCCGGAGATGGTGATGAATCCGAAGAGATAGGCGCCGGCGAGAACCCTTCCCGGGCGCCAAGTGGCGAATACGACGAGGGCGAGCGCGATCCAGCCGCGCCCGGCGGTCATATTTTCCGCCCATTGAGGCGTATAGACGAGGGACAGGTAGGCGCCGGCGATTCCGGACATGGCGCCGCCGAACATCACCGCGAGGTAGCGGATCTTGAGCACCGAATAGCCGATCGCGTGGGCCGCGTCATGGGATTCGCCGACCGCCCGCAGGATGAGGCCGGCGCGCGTGCGATAGAGGAACCAGGAGACCACGACGAACAACAGAATCGATCCATAGATCATGATGTCGTGATTGAACAACAGCGGGCCAAGGACTGGAATTTCACTGAGTACGGGGATCGCGATCGGGTCGAGGCCATCGATCGGGGTGCCGATATAGGCCAGCCCGACGAATGCGCTGAGGCCGATGCCGAAGATGGTCAGCGCGAGCCCGGTGGCGACCTGGTTGGTCATCAGCGACAACGTCAAGACGCCGAAGATCAGCGAGATCGCGACACCGGCGACCATCGCCGCCAGAATTCCGATATAGGGATTGCCGGTCAGCACGGTGAAGATGAACCCGGTCACGGCGCCGATCAGCATCATGCCTTCGATGCCGAGATTGAGGACGCCCGATTTCTCGGTCACCAATTCACCGATCGCGGCGAAGACCAGCGGTGTGCCGGCGCGGATCGTGGCGATCAAGATGGCTAGCAACGTGTCGAATCCGTCCATGACCTAGGCCTCCTTGGTCGCGCGGCCAATGCGGATCCGGTAGCGGATCAGTACGTCGGAACCGAGCACGAAGAACAAAAGCATACCCTGGAACACACCGGTCACGGCGAGCGGCAGGTTGAGGTCCATCTGCAGCGATTCGCCGCCGAGATACATCAACGACATCAACAGGCTGGCGAGCAGCACGCCGAACGGGTGAAGGCGGCCGAGGAAGGCGACGATGATCGCCGCGAAGCCATAGCCTGGAGAAACGATCGGCTGCAATTGTCCGATTGTTCCGGCGACCTCCGAGATGCCGGCGATCCCGGCGAGCGCGCCGCTGATCAGGAAGCTCAGCATGACGACGCGTTTCTTGCTATAGCCGGCATAGGCGGCGGCCGCGGGGGCTTGGCCGACGACGCCGACCTGGAAACCGGTAAACGTCCGGCTCATGAAAATCCAGACCACGACGACCGCGATCAAGGCGAGGACGACGCCGCCATGGAAGCGGGTGTTCTCGACCAGTACCGGCATCAGGCCGAAATCGCTGAACAGCCGGGTTTCGGGGAAGTTGTAGCCGTCGGGATCCATCCATGGCCCGTGAACGAGGTAGCCCAGGAACTGGATCGAGACGTAGGTCAGCATCAGGCTGGTCAGAATCTCGTTGGCGTTGAACCGGTTCTTCAGGAAGGCGGGGATCGCACCCCAAGCCATGCCGCCGAGGCCACCGGCGATGACCATCAATGGCAGCAGCCACGGTCCCTCGTCGCCGTAGAAGGCCAGCGCGACACCACCGCCGCAGATCGCGCCGATCGTGAGCTGGCCCTCGGCGCCGATGTTCCACACATTGCCACGGAAGCCGATCGACAAGCCGATGGCGCAGAGCAAGAGCGGCGTCGCCTTGATCGCCCATTCACCGACCCCGAAGAGATCGGTCAGCGGTTCGATGAAGAAGGTGTAGAGCGCCAGTCCGGGATCGGTTCCCAACGCGCTGAACAGGATGATGCCGGCGACGACGGTGAGCGCCGCGGCGATCACCGGCGAAAGGTACTGCATCCATTTCGAGGATTGGGGGCGGGGCTCGAGTCTAAGCAGCACGGGTCGAGCCCTCCGTTTCGTCGGCGGCAAATTGTCCGCTCATCCACAGTCCGACCTCTTCGACATTGGTATCCATGGTTCGTTTCGCCGGCGATAATCGTCCCTCGGCGATGACTGCGATGCGATCGCAGATCTCGAACAATTCGTCGAGATCCTCGGACACGACGAGCACCGACGTGCCTTCCATGGCGAGGTCGACGACCGCCTGGTGGATGGTCGTCGCGGCACCGACATCGACGCCCCAGGTCGGATGCGCCAGCACCAAAAGGTCGGGCTTGAACATGACCTCGCGGCCGATAATGAACTTCTGCAGATTGCCGCCGGAGAGGCTCTTCGCCTCTGCTTCGATTCCGGCCGAGCGGACGTCGAAGCGCTGCCGCACCTCGGTGGCATAGGTGTCGACCTTCTCGAATCGCACGAACCCGCTATGGACGAGGCCATGCAGGTACCCGGTCAAGAGCGCGTTATCCGCCAGTGACATCTCCGGCACAGCGCCGCGGCCGAGGCGTTCCTCGGGAACGAAGGCGAGGCCGAGGCGGCGCCGTCCGGTCGGTCCCATCTGGGCGACGTCATTGCCGTTGAGCCGAATCATGTCGCCGCGCGGGGAGATCACTTCGCCATTGATGGCGGCGAAAAGCTCCTTCTGGCCGTTGCCGGCGACGCCGGCTATACCAAAGATCTCGCCCTTGCGGACATCGATCTGGATGTTCTTGAGGTCGGTGCCATGCGGATCCGGAGATTCCAGGGACAGGCCGTTGAGGTTGAGGCAGATTTCTTCACTGTGAACCGGTTCCGTCCGGTGACAAACCGGCAGCTCGCTGCCGATCATCATCTCCGCCAGGCTTTTCGGCGTCTCGTTCCGCGGCGTGCAATGGGCCGTGACCTTGCCGCCGCGTAGCACCGTTGCGCCGTCGCAGAGCGCCTGGATCTCATCGAGCTTGTGGCTGATATACAGAATGCTGCAGCCCTCGGAGGCCAGCCGGCGCAAGGTTTCGAATAGCTTCTCCACTTCCTGCGGCGTCAGCACCGATGTCGGCTCGTCCATGATCAGGAGCTTGGGGTGCTGGACCAGACAGCGGATGATCTCGACCCGCTGGCGTTCGCCGACCGAGAGGGCATGAATGTGGCGATGCGGGTTTATCGGCAGCCCATAGCGCTCGGAGATTTCTTGAATCTCGCTGGTGAGTTTCTTGAGGTCATGGTCCGAGTCGAGGCCGAGCGAGATATTCTCCGCGACAGTCAGCGTTTCGAACAAATTGAAGTGCTGGAAGACCATGCCGATGCCCAGCGCGCGCGCTTCGCTCGGGCTGTGGATGTCGACGTGCCGACCCTGCCATTTGATTTCACCGCGGTCCGCCTTGACGACGCCGTAGATGATCTTGACCAGGGTGCTCTTGCCGGCGCCGTTCTCGCCGAGCAAGGCGTGGACTTCACCGGGCATGATGACGAGATCGATGTCGTCGTTGGCAAGCGTTCTCGGATATTGCTTGGTTATGCCCGTTAGCTGCAGCTGCGGGATCTCGTTTCCCGCGGGTGGCGCTGTCGTATCGCTCATGTCCAGCCTTTCTTCCCGGTCCGAGTCCGCATCAATACTGGACCTTGTCGGGTTTCTTCTCCCACACATCGAAGGCGACGATGGCCTCTTCCTCGAGCAAGCGCACGGTCGGCAGGCTGCGGTCGTCGATCGCCAACGCGACCTCCGTGTAGAGAAACTCGTCGTCGAATCCGATCCGGGCCGCGTCCTGGCGTGCGTTGCCGTAATACATGCTGCGCAGACGCGCCCAATAAATCGCGCTCAGGCACATCGGGCAGGGCTCGCAGCTGGTGTAGATATCGCAATCGGTCAGCGCGAATGTGCCAAGCTTGCTGCAAGCCTCCCGGATGGCCGAGACCTCCGCATGCGCCGTCGGATCGTTCTCCGATGTGACCTTGTTCCATCCGTAAGCGATGATCTCGCCGTCGCGGACGATGACGGCGCCAAATGGGCCGCCCTTGTTTTCCTCCATCATCCGGTGCGACAGCGCAATCGCCTCGCGCATGAAATCATGATGGCTCATGCCGAGGCCTCCTTGACAGCGTCGGCCTCGGAGGCTTGTCCGCACAATTGTAGAATCTCGGCCGCCACCGCAATGGCGATTTCGGCGGGATGTTTGCCGTCGATACCGGCGATGCCGATCGGGCAGGTCAGCCGCTGGACGGTTTCCGGCGGCATTCCCCGGTGCGCCAGTCGCTTGATGAACTGGGCGCGTTTCGTTTTCGACCCGATCAGGCCGCAGAAACGAAAATCACCCCGCCTCAAAACCTTCTCGACAATTTCGTAGTCGAGCGCGTGGCTGTGGGTCATCACCAGGACAATGGCGCCGGGCGGCAAGGACTCGACTTCATCGACCGGCGTTTCGGAAAGGCGAACATCGACGTTGGCCGGGACGTCATGGGGGAACTGTTCCGCGCGGCCGTCGATCCATGTGATCCGAAAGTCGGGGAGGGGGCCAAGGGCGTGAACGATCCCCTTGCCGACGTGTCCGGCGCCAAAAAGCATCACTTCAGTGCCGGCACGCCGGACGATGTCGATGAACACGGGTATCGTGCCGCCGTTATCGCCGATTTCCAGGTCAATCAGACGAGAAGTGTGATTATCGCTATCGGTATCCGCGACGAGGCCCAACGCGCGCCGATCCAAGAGATCGTCGCCGAGCGAACCAGTCTCCCCGCGGGATGTCAGGACCAGCTTGCGGCCGGTATCGGCGCGGGTCACGATCACCGGCGACCGGCGATCATTCAGTTCCGCCGCCACCGGCGTCAACCAGGCTTCCACCTGACGCAGCGACAAGCGCTCGAACAGGATGGTCGCATTGCCGCCGCAACACTGACCCAAGCTGGGCCCGAGTGCGAAATCGTGAAGCAGCGTCTCCGGGCGGTCGTTGTCGCCGAGCAGTTCGCGGGCCAGCTCCAGCGCGCGATATTCGAGATGTCCGCCGCCGATCGTCCCAAGCGGACCGCGGCCGCCGACAATCATTTTCGCGCCGGCTTCGCGCGGCGTCGACCCCTTTGCCCGCGCGACCGTGACCAGAACGACCGGTTCGTTCCGTTCGGCGGCGTCGCCCAAGTCGGAGACCCAACCGGTCATTCCGCGGCCTCCGCGGCAGGGCGGGACAAGCGATGGCGCAATTCGTCGACAGATCGAAGGACCTCTTCCGGTGTTGCCGGGGCGTTGAGGGCCGGGCTCAATTGGTGCTCGCCGACCGCGGAGACCGCATCCTTGATCGCATGGAACACCGATATCCCGAGCATGAACGGCGGTTCGCCGACGGCCTTGGACCAGTGGATGACCTTTTCCTTGTTTCGTCCGCTTTCGAGAAGGCGCACATGAAACTCGGCGGGGATGTCGCTGGCCACGGGAATCTTATAGGTCGACGGTGCGTGCGTCGCCAATCCGCCGTCTGGATTCCAATGAAGTTCTTCCATGGTGAGCCATCCCATGCCCTGCACGAACGCGCCTTCGACCTGCCCGATATCGATCGCCGGGTTCAAGGATCGTCCGCAGTCGTGCAAGATATCTGCGCGCAGGAGTTTGTACTCACCGGTCAGCGTGTCGATCAAAACCTCGGAAACGGCCGCGCCATAGGCGAAATAGTAAAACGGCCTGCCGCGCGCCTTTTCCCGGTCGTAGTGGATTTTGGGTGTGGTGTAGAACCCGGTCGCGGAGAGCGACACCCGGCCCAGGTAAGCCAGTTGAATAAGCTCGTTGAAGGGGATCCGCCGACGGCCGATCTCGACGTGATTGTCGTGAAACCGAATCTTGCTGCGGTCGACCTTGAAGTGTTCGGCGGCAAAGGCGATTAGCCGGCGCTTGATCTTGTTGGCCGCGACAAAGGCGGCGGCCCCATTCATGTCGGTGCCGGAGGATGCCGCGGTGGCCGAGGTATTCGGCACCTTGCTTGTGTTGGTGGCGGTGATCTTGATCCGGTCCAGATCAATTTGGAATTCCTCGGCGACGACCTGGGCGACCTTGACGAAAAGACCCTGTCCCATCTCGGTTCCACCGTGGTTGAGGTGGACACTGCCGTCCGTGTAGACGTGGATCAACGCGCCGGCTTGGTTGAGGAATGTCGTGGTGAAGGATATGCCGAACTTGATCGGCGTGAGGGCGATGCCCTTCTTCAACACGGCGCTGGTCGCATTGAACGCCGCGACCTCCTGGCGTCGATTGAAATAGTCGGAAGATTTTTCGAGGTCCGGAACCAGCTTGTGGAGGACGAAGTCCTCGACCGTCATGTGATAGTGGGTGACGTTACGTTCCGATTCGCCATAGAAATTGTGCTTGCGGACCTTCAAGGGGTCCTTGCCGAGGTGCCGTGCCACTTCGTCGATGATGTGCTCCATCGCCAGCATGCCCTGGGCACCGCCGAATCCTCGAAATGCCGTATTCGATACGGTGTGGGTCTTGCAGCGATGCGATGTGACCGTGATATTCGGCAGGTAGTACGCATTGGCGCAGTGGAACATGGCTCGGTCATTGATCGCGCCCGACAACTCCGCCGACATGCCGCAGCGCGAGGCGAGTTCGATCTCGATGCCATTGATCGCGCCGACATCGTCGAAGCCAACCTCAAAATCGACGATGAAGTCATGGCGCTTTCCGGTGATGATCATGTCGTCGTCGCGGTCGAGGCGGACCTTCGCCGGCCGGCCGGTCTTTCGTGCGAACAAGGCGGCGAGCGCGGCGAATTGGGCGCCTTGCGTTTCCTTGCCGCCGAACCCGCCGCCCATGCGGCGGACCTCGACGGTGATCGCATTGCTGTCGCAGCCGAGGACGTGTGAAACGCCTTGCTGGATCTCGGAGGGATGCTGCGTCGAGCAATATATGACGAGGTCGCCGTCCTCGCCCGGCACCGCCAGGCTGATCTGTCCCTCGAGGTAGAAGTGATCCTGCCCGCCCATCTTGAAGCGGCCGTCGATCTTGTGGCGCGCCTTGTCGAGCGCTTTGCGCGAATTTCCCCGCCGCATGACGTGCGGCGGCAGAACGTAGAAGTCGGCGGCCAGGGCCTCTTCGACAGTCAGGATCGGGTCCAGGACTTCGTAGTCGATCTTGCCCAAGCGCGCGGCGCGGCGCGCCTGCTCCATGGTTTCCGCGGCCACCGCGAATATCGCCTGGCCTTTGAACTCGACAAGCTCGTTCACCAGGACCGGATCGCCGTCGAAGACTGGGCCGACGTCGTTTTTGCCGGGAATATCGGCGGCGGTCAGCACGGCGACGACGCCGGGCGCTTTTCTGACGCGGCCGAGATCGATCGCGCGGATTTTGGCGTGGGGGTGGTCGCTCATACCGATGGCGACGTTCAACATGAGCGGCGGCTCGGGGATATCATCGATATAAATCGCCTCGCCGCTCACATGTTTGTGGGCGCTGTCATGAGCCACCGATTGATGAACTCTGGTGAGCAGGCGCGTCTTTTTCGATTTTTTTGCCATGGTCTATGTCCCATATGCCACGACGCGGGTCTCGGCGGCACCGTCCGTGGTCTCGAGATAGAATTTGTAGAGCAGGTTCTTCGCGACCGTGAGGCGGTAATCGCGGGAAGCGCGCATGTCGGTCAAGGGCTCATAATCCGATTCCATGGCGGCCATCCCGCCAGAGACCGTCGACAGCGACCAGACGCGGCCCTTTATTGCCGCTTCGGCCGCCGTTGCTCGTTTCGGGGTCGCCGCCATGCCGCCGAAACAAATGCGGATGTCCCGCACCCGGCCGCCCTCGAGACGGACGGCAAACGCGCCGCAGGCAGCGGAAATGTCCTGGTCGAAACGCTTCGAGATCTTGTAGGCGCGAAACACGGTGTCCGGCCGCGACCGCGGCAACACGATCTTCTCGATGAATTCGCCGCGCCGCAATTGGGTCTTTCGGTAGCCGACGAAAAACGCCCCGAGATCCAGCGTGCGTCGCTTGGCGCCCTTGCGGAGAATGACCTTGGCGTCGAGGGCGATCAGCAACGGGCTAGAATCGCCGATCGGAGAGGCATTGCCGATATTGCCGACCATGGTTCCTGCGTTCCGAACCTGTACCGAGCCAAGGCGGCGCAGGACTTCGCCGAAGTCATCGTACTCGCGACTGATGGCGTCGAGGGCGTCGCTATAGGTCGCGGCGGCCCCGATTTCGATCGAATCGCCGCCAACCTCCACCGAGGCCAGATCGCGGGCACCGCCGGTGTAAATCAATGTATCGAGATCCTTATGATCCTTGGTCGCGATCAGCCCGACGTCGGTACCGCCGGCGAGCAGGCAAGCATCGGGATTTCGGGCGAATATTTCGGCCACGCCGTCAGAGGAAATCGGCGCGAAGTATCGGCGATTACCGGATTTTAGCAATAGCGTATCGGACCGCTGCAAGGATTTGAGCAGCTTTACGGTCCGCTTTTCCGCCGCCGAGAAATGATCCTTCTTGCCATAGCCATGCATGTTCGCGGCGGCCTCGACGATCGGCCGGTATCCCGTGCATCGGCAGAGATTTCCGGCGAGGCAATCATTGATCTGCTGACGCGTCGGCGACGGATTGTGCTTGTAGAGGGCAAACATCGACATGACGAAGCCCGGGGTGCAGAAGCCGCATTGCGAACCGTGCAAGTCGACCAGGGCCTGCTGTACCGGGTGAAGGCTTCCATCCGTCTGTCGCAACCCTTCGACTGTAATAAGTTGCTTGCCATCGACCACCGGTAGAAAGAGGATGCAAGCGTTGACCGTCCGATAACGAATGCGTCCGTTATCGACCTCGCCGAGCACGACGGAGCATGCGCCGCAATCGCCTTCGGCGCAGCCTTCCTTGGTGCCGGTTTCTTGTTCTTGCAACCTTAGATAATTGAGCACCGTCGTATTCGGATCGATGTCGTCGACCTCGCGCAGTTCATCGTTCAGCATGAATCGAATGGTGGCGTGGTCTTCTGCATGCGGTTTTGTCTTAGGGGGCATTTGCGATCAGCTCCCGCGATAGGTCGTGTAGCTCCACGGCGAAACGAGTATCGGCACATGATAGTGCGATTCGGTATCCGACACGCCAAATCTCACGACCACGGCGTCGAGGAATGGCGGATCGGGCAGCTCGATGTCGGAATTTCGAAAATAGGCGGCTGTCTGGAAGACCAGTTCGTAGACGCCGGCGGCGAACCCTTCGCCTTCAAGAAGCGGCCCGTTGCACCGTCCATCGCCATTGGTCTCGGTCGCGGCTATGTGGACGCGCTCGCCGTCCTCCATTCTATAGAGATCGATTGCGATCCCGGCGCCGGGTACGCCGCGGGCCGCATCCAGCACGTGCGTCGTCAGACGGCCCATATTCGTCTCCTCCTGCCTGTTCTATCCGAGCGGATCGGTGCCGCCCAGCTTATGTTCTTGCTGGCTGCTGCCAAATGTTAACAAAAAGCAATTTAGCATCGTTGTCCATTAAATTGTATCCATTTTTATAAAAGAAGTGTATTCAATAATCATGGGGGCAAGGGTCTGGAATGGAAAAAGGAGACAAAATGGCTTCTGAGATTGCCGCGATTCGCAAGCAAAACACTGATCCGCGTTCGGTTACGGGCGATGAAGCGGTCTACCGAGCGGTCTATGATGCCATTCTGGCACACAAGCTTCCGCCGGGAACAAAACTCGCCGAAGATTCCTTGGGCGAAGTCTTTGGCGTCAGCCGAACGGTAATTCGCAAGGCACTTTTCCGGCTCAGTCGCGACAATATCGTGGAGATACGACCCAATCGTGGCGCCGTCGTGGCGAGCCCGTCGGTGGAACAGGCCCGAGAGGTCTTCCAGACCCGCCGCATATTGGAGAAAGCGGTGATCGAGAATCTATTGGGAAGGATATCCAGCGAGCAGATCGACGCGCTTCGGAATCTTGTCGATGAGGAGGAGGCCGCGTTCTCGGACGGCGATCGCGGCCACTGGATTCGTCTTTCCGGCGACTTTCATATTCGACTTGCGGAGCATGCGGGAAACGGCGTCATCGTCGACTTCTTGCGGGAATTGGTGTCGCGGACTTCGCTGGTTATCGCGATTTATGAGACGCCTGGGAACTCAGCGTGCTCGTTTGACGAGCATCGGGCGATCATCGGCGCCATCGCCAGCGGCGATAGTGGACAGGCGATCGATCTCATGAACCGCCATCTTCAGGTGTGCGAACAGAAATTGAAACTCGAGGCGGGCGGCGGCTCGCTCAATCTGAACGAAATATTTGCCGAAGCCGCCAACAATTAAGGACAAGGAGCAGGGACGTGGAAGCCATATTCAGCGATTGGCTCAATCTGATTCTGCGCTGGGCGCATATCGTCACCGGAATCGCGTGGATTGGATCGTCGTTCTTTTTCAATTGGCTCGACAGCCATATCGAGCCGCCCAAGGATGGTGACGATAAGATCGAGGGCAACCTGTGGATGGTCCATAGCGGCGGCTTTTACAACATGATCAAAATCCAGTTGGCGCCGGCCGACATTCCCAAGACACTGCACTGGGTCAAGTGGGAAGCCGGGTTTACCTGGATCACCGGATTCTTCTTGCTGGTTCTGATCTACTATGTCGGTGCCAGCGTCTATACGATGCCGTCGGAGCCCTCCGGCCTCGGTGTCGGCGGCACGATCGTGCTCGGTCTGGCCACGCTGATCGTTGCCTGGTTCGTCTACGACACGCTGTGGAATTCCGGCTTCGCCATGAATTCACCGAAGGTCGCCGCGCTCATTTCGTTTTTGCTGATGTTGTTGATCGCCTGGGGGCTAACCCATTTCATGAGCGACCGCGCGGCCTATCTCCATGTCGGCGCGATGATGGGCACGCTGATGGCGGCCAACGTATGGATGCGCATCATTCCATCGCAGCGCGAATTGGTCGACGCGACCAAGGCCGGGCGCCAGCCCGATAAAGCCGCCGCCGAGCGGGCCAAGAACCGATCCGTCCACAACAATTACATGACGCTGCCGGTGCTGTTCCTCATGATCAGCGGCCACTATGCGGGGACCTACGGGAACGACCTCAATTGGCTCATCCTCGGGCTTTTGGTTTTGGTTGGCGCGTCGATCCGGCACTTTTTCAATCTGCGCAACAAGGGCAAGGAGAAGCAGGGTCTCTTGTTCGTGGCCGCCGGTGCCGCGGGTATGTTGTTGCTGCTCGGAATATGGCTTGGCCAGGCGGCCATCCGTTCGGACGCGGGGGGCGATAAGGTGGCGTTCGTCGACGTTCGCACGATCATCGACGTGCGTTGCGGTATCTGCCATTCCGCGGAGCCGAGCGGCGAATATGTCGACGTGGCGCCAAAAGGCGTGATGTACGACACGCCGGAACAAATCCAGGCGCGCGCCGCTGAAATCGATGCCCAGTCTCTGCAATCGGACGTCATGCCGCCGGGCAATCTTACCGAAATGACCGACGCCGAACGCGAAATCCTGCGCCGATGGATCGCGCAGGGCGCCGAAATCGATTAGCTGACCATGCAGAAGAGGCAACGCTACCCGCGCGACATGGTGGGCTACGGCCCACGTCCGCCCCATGCGAACTGGCCCAAGGGTGCGCGCGTCGCAGTTCAGATCGTGCTGAACTACGAGGAGGGCGGCGAGAACAATATCCTTCATGGCGATCCCGCATCGGAAGCTTTTCTGTCCGAGATCGTCGGTGCGGAGCCGCTGTATGGCGCGCGCAACATGAACATGGAATCGATCTATGAATACGGCTCGCGCGCCGGGTTCTGGCGCCTGATGCGCCTGTTCGAAGACCGCGGAATTCGCGTCACCGTGTTCGCCGTCGCCATGGCCTTGGCCCGTAATCCCGATGCCGCCGCCGCGATGGTCGAGGGGCGTCACGAAATCGCCAGCCATGGCTGGCGCTGGATCGACTATCAGTATGTCGACGAGGAAACGGAACGCGACCATCTGAAGCTGGCGGTAAAGACCATTCGTGACCTTTCAGGCAAGCGCCCCGTGGGCTGGTACACCGGTCGCATGAGTCCCAATACGCGCCGTCTCGTCGTCGAGGAGGGCGGATTCCTATACGATGCCGACGCCTACAACGATGACCTGCCGTATTGGGTCTCGGTGTCCGGCAGGGACCACCTCATCGTTCCGTATACGTTGGACGCCAATGACATGCGATTCGCGACCGCGCAGGGATTCAATGCCGGCGACCAGTTCTTCTCCTATCTCAAGGATTCGTTCGACGTCCTGTACGCGGAGGGCGAGGCGACGCCGAAGATGATGTCGGTGGGGCTGCATTGCCGCCTCGTCGGCAGACCCGGTCGCGCCGCATCATTGGCTCGATTTCTCGACTACGTGCAGGACCATGACAAGGTCTGGATCTGTCGGCGGGCGGATATCGCACGCCATTGGATAAAACATCATCCGGCAAGGCGATAGCACCATGACAAAATCGTTTCATCAGGAAGTTCACGACCGGATCCAGCAACTTCGTGACGAGCAGGTCGCCTTTCTCGCCGAGATGGTGAGCGTGCCGTCCGACAATCCGCCGGGCAATTGCTACGAACATGCCGAACGCGCGGCCGCGGCGCTGCAGGCGATGGGCTTTGAGGTCGAGCGTCATGTCGTTCCCGGCGACTTGGTCAGGGCGAACGGGATGGTCTCGGCTATCAATCTGATCGTGCGCCGCCGTTTCGGCGATGGGCCGGTGGTCGCACTCAATGCCCACGGGGACGTGGTTCCGCCGGGAGACGGATGGACCAGGGATCCCTACGGCGCTGAAATTCATGATGGGCATATGTATGGCCGCGGCGTGGCGGTATCGAAATCGGACTTTGCCACCTATACCTTCGCGTTGCGCGCGATCGAGGCGGTCGGTGCCAAGCTCGGCGGAACGGTGGAACTCCATTTCACCTATGACGAGGAGGCCGGCGGCGTCATCGGTCCCAAATGGCTGATCGATCAGGGCCTGACCAAGCCCGACTATGCCATCGCGGCCGGGTTCGCCTACGGCATCGTCACCGCCCATAACGGCGCCTTGCACCTGGAAGTCCAGGTCCGCGGCCGACAGGCGCATGCCGCGATGCCCCATACCGGCGTCGATGCATTGGAGGCGGCATCGGGGGTTCTGAACGCGCTCTATGCCCACCGCCGTGGCTTTGCCGATGTCCATTCGGCCATCGAAGGGATTGACTCTCCGTCGCTCGTCGTCGGCCTCATTTCCGGCGGCATAAACACCAACGTCGTGCCCGATCGCGTGACCTTCCGCATCGACCGCCGCCTCATCCCGGAGGAAAGCGGTGTCGGCGCGGAGGCGGAATTATCCGAAGTCATCAATGCCGCCGCGAAGGCCTACCCGGGCATTACCGTCGACATTCGACGGATTTTGCTGGCCGAGCCGTTCGCGCCAGTTCCCGGGTCGGAACGCCTCGTCGAACTGCTGGTGGCGCATGGCAGCGAAATCATGGGTGAGCCGATAAAGCCGCATGGCGTCCCCCTCTACACCGACGCCAGGCACTATTCCGCGGCCGGCATTCCGACCGTCATCTATGGCGCCGGCCCACATAACATCCTGGAAGCCAATGCCCATGGCGCCGACGAGCACCTGTCGCTCGACGATCTCGGCAAGGCCACCGAAGTCGTGGCCAGAACATTGATCGATCTCCTCGGAAATCAGGCTGGCTGAAGGCGGCCAAATCGGGCCGAAGGGGCGGGCCGGCGGCCATCCACCGTCTCAGGATCGGAACGGCCGCCGTCCTGGGGTTCGCATGGACGTCGTGGCCGGGTCCGTCGGCCTCGTGGTTTCGCCTCCTCGGCCGCTCGCCGTGGTCAGTGCATAGACTGCCAGGCCGATCAGGACGATGGGACCGATCTGGAAACCGAAACTCGCCGAGCCCATCCAAATCAGTAAGGGTGCCACCCACAACAGGATCAGGAGCAACAGCTCGCCATCCTTCGGTCCATGTTGCCAGACGCGCCAACCCAGAATGGCGATCGGAACGGCGAGGACCGCGAGGTCGTAATCGAACCCATAGGGCGTGGCGAGGGGGATGCAAACGGCGAGAACGAGCATCCGCGGGAAGGCATCGCCCGTGCGCCGCCACACGATGAAGCAGGCGGCGAACGCCGTGAGCGTACTGGCAAGCTGGCAGAGGCGCGCCGCCATGAGGGAATCGGTTGCGTTGTAGACCGCAACGAATGCCGTCGGCATGCGCTCCCAAGGGATGCGGTGATCGACGATCAGGTTCAGGCTGCTCTGCACCGCCTCTACGAACAAGAACCACGGCGCGAATCCGAACAAGACCGCGCTAATGAACGCGGCCGCCGTGACCGTGCCGATAAATGCCGACAGCGCTCGGTATTCGCGCGCCGCGAGCAGGCAGATGGGAACCAGTAGGGCAATATGGGGCTTGAAAATCATCAGCCCCAACAGAACACCCGACATATAGGGGCGCCGGCCGAGCAGGGAAATGCCACCGGCGATCAAGGCCACGGTCAATAGCCCGTTTTGGCCGGCGAGAAAGGATTGGGCCAGGCCCGGAAACAGGAGCGCGACGGCGGGCGTCACCGGATGAGGCGCGAGCCGCCATAGGGTATAGAGGCAGGCGCCCGACAAGACGATCAGCCATGCCCACAGGGCCGCCGTATAGGGCAGCCACGCCAAGGGGGCGACATAGATCAGGTAGGGCGGCGGGTAGGCGAATGGCACCGCCACGATATCGGCGCGAATGACCGCGCGCTGTATCGTGTACAGGGCGTCCATGTCGTAGACAGCACCCGCCGCACCTTTCCACACCGCCACCGCGGCACTGTAGAAGGCAAGGAAATCGACACCGGCCGGCCCGCCGTCTTCGTTGAGCAGGCCCGGTCCCTCGACCAGCAAATTGTAGTCGATTCCCCGCACCAGATAGATGGCGCCGGGCACCAGCAGCACGATCGCCAAGAGGACGATTGCCCGCTGTCGCGTGCTTGGGTCGGACAAGAACGCGGATGCCGGATTTGCCGCTCTGGCCTGATTCACTGATGGGCTCCGGAACGCTTGAAGTCGTGCCCATACTGAGGAAATACGGTTAATACTTCCTTTCCGATGGGGCCTGGGCCACCCTTGACCGGCGGCGGCGATAGATACGGGGTTGCGGTATGCGGCGGCATCGAATGGAGACGTATGAAAAGGCGTTTGCCGACTTCGAATGGGAACTGCCGGCGACGTTCAATTTCGGCGCCGATGTGGTCGACGCACGGGCGGCAAGAAACGATAAGACGGCGCTGATCTGGTGTGACGCGACGGGGGACCGGCGCCGCTTCACATTCTCCGAAATCGCCAGTCTGAGCAACCGATTTGCCGCACTATTGGCGGACCAGGGAATCGAAAAAGGCGATCGCGTCGTCATCATGCTGCCGCGGATTCCCATGTGGCACATCGCGCTCGTCGGATGCCTCAAGCTCGGCGCCGTACCGATTCCCTGCGTCGAGATGCTGACAGCCAAGGATCTCGCTTACCGCATCGATCACTCCGGCGCCCGCGGCGTCATCACAACCGCCGCCAACACGGCCAAATTCGAGGGCATGTCCGTCTCTGTGCAAATGGCGGTCGGCCAGGCATCGGGTTGGGTGGAGATCGAGGACGCGCTGTCGACGACAAGCGATCGTCTGACTCCGACGGAGGTCGGCATCGATGATCCGGCGATCATGTTCTACACCTCCGGATCAGCGGGTGAGCCGAAGGGCGTTCTCCACGCCTCGCGCGCGCTTTTCGCGTGGCGTGTTTCGGCTTGGTACTGGAACGATCTCTACGAAGACGACACGATGTGGTGTACGGCGGATACCGGTTGGTCGAAGGCAGGAACCAGCATCCTCTTTGGCCCGTGGAGCTGTGGCGCGACCGTCTTTTTTTACAACGGCCCGTTCGACGACAGAGGCCGGTTCGAACTGATCGAGAAATATGGCGTCACCGTTTTCTGTGCCGCCGCCACCGAATTGCGCCGGCTCATTCAAACGGATACCACCGGCATCGATCTGTCGTCCCTGCGCCTGACGATATCCGCCGGCGAATCGGTGAACCCGGAAATCGTGACGCGGTGGCGGGAAGTGGCCGGCACACCGCTCCTCGACGGCTATGGCCAGACGGAAACACTTATGACCGTCGTCAACTACAATACCATGCCGGTGAAATCCGGCTCAATGGGTCGCCCGTTGCCGGGAACCCGGATCCTCATCGTCGATGAACAGGATCAGCCGGTTTCGACGGAAGCACCGGGGCAGCTGGCGGTCGGGCTGCCCAGCCCGCAATTCATGCTCGGCTATTGGCGCGACCCGGAACTGACCCAACAGGCGATCGTCGAAATCGGCGGCGATAGATTTTTCCTGACCGGCGACACGGTGTCGATGGACAAGGATGGGTACCTTTATTACCACGGGCGATCGGACGACGTGATCAACTCCGCCGGCTACCGGATCGGGCCGCTGGAAGTCGAGAATGCGTTGATGGAACATCGTGCCGTTCAGGAATGCGCGGCGGTCGCCAGCCCGCATCCGGAGCGCGGGGAGGTGGTCAAGGCCTTCATCGTCGTGGCCGTCGGCCATACCCCATCGGATGCTCTGATCGAGGAACTTCAGGACCACACCAAACGCGTGACGGCGCCGTACAAGTATCCGCGGCGAATTGAATTCGTCGATGATTTGCCAAAGACGGCGACCGGCAAGATCAAGCGCCGCCGGTTGCGTGACCTCGAATTCGGTCGCGGCCCGCATTAGTCGCGTCGTCAATCGTGGAATATCCGGCGCGCCTTAATGCGCGAACCCATTTGGTGTATAATGGAAAACTGACAGCAAGAACTTCCAAATACGCTGAGGGAGGTTCCCATGCCTTTTGATCAAACAAATCCAGATGCTTACGCCATTCCCGACACTTATCGGGAACGTATGCTTGCCTTATGCCGGGTCCTCGAATCGATCGACGACAATGCCTTCGACTTGCGCGACTGGGCACGCAATGGCTCGTGCAATTCGGTCGCCTGCGCCGTCGGCTGGGCAATTCGCGACGATTGGTTCAAGGGTCAGGGATTGACCCGGCACAATCGTTCTCCGGCCTATGCAGGCCTGACCGGTTGGAAGGCGGTACGCGCTTTTTTCGGCCTATCGCGGGAAGAAGCCTTCCACCTGTTCCATGTCGGCAAGTATGACGATGCGTCGAGGGTGGCGGTGTTAAATCGGATCAGGACGTTCGCCGCGGCGCATTGACCACGCTCCTTGATCGATCGAGTGGCGCCTAAAGTTCGCCCCTGGCCATTTCCAGCGCCTGTTCGATTACCGCCTTATCGCCGATGTGATTGGCAAGAATCAATATGAGACGCGCGCCAACCAACCGGCTTTGCGCGGGGTCGAGGCCATCGTGGAGATGGATCAACGCCTCGTAAATCCCATCGGGATCCTCGAAGCCCAATTCCGTCCGAATTTCAGTCGACATTCTTTCGCTCCGGGTCGTTCACGCGCGCGACCGCTTTATCGAGGGCATGAAATACGGTGTCCTCATCCAGTGAACGCCACCGCCCGGCCACATACTGATCGGGTCGAATGAGGTAAAATGTCCCCGGACGCAGGTCGTAGCGCTCTGCGACCCGGCCTTTGGTATCCGATATCGACGTCATGGCATCGACGCTGCAATCGGCGACGATCAAGGGCCTGACCGGGATATCCCCTCGGTTGAGCCGGTTCAGGGCTTCCAATTCCGCGGGTTCCAATTCGCTCTTCGAGCGCGGGGCGTAAAGGCCCGCGAACCCGCCGCCGAGATAATCGACCAACCAACCCGCGGCGCCGCCGACCGCTATCGGCGCGTCGACGCAGGCCGTGCCCGGGCACAGGTTTTCTGAAAACTCATCGCGATCGGCGGTGTTGAGCGGCGAGCGCGCATGGACCGTGGGAGTCGAAAGCCGGCCCGCATTTACGAAGCGCTGGGCGAACGGGTAATCCTTGGCGAGGGTCAGGGCGGCATCGCGGAAAGCGGTCTGAACTTCGCCCTTTGCCGACATGAAATCGGTCGTGCTCGACGTAATCGTCAGGTTCTCGATGGCGGCATAGACCCGCTCGTCGTCGAAGCTTTCGAGCAAATTGGCCGGGGCCTTTCCGGAAAGGACGAGTGCCAATTTCCACACCAGATTGTCGGCGTCCTGAATGCCACTGTTTCCGCCCCGCGCCCCGAACGGGGAGACTTGGTGCGCGCAATCGCCGATGAACATGACATCGCCGTGGACGAACCGGTCGAGGCGCCGCGCCTGAAAGCGATAGACGCTGACCCATTCAAGATCGAATTCGGTCTCGTCGCCGAGCATCGCTTTGAGACGCGGAACGACGTTCTCCGGCTTCGCCTCGGCTTCCGCGTCGACGTCGGGGCCAAGCTGAAAATCGATCCGCCAGACGTTATCCGCCTGCTTGTGAAGAAGGGTAGACGGGCCGGGGTGGAACGGTGGGCGGAACCAAAACCATCGCTCGGTGGGAAAACCGGCCTTCATTTTCACGTCGGCAATGAGAAACCGGTCCTCGAACACGCGACCGACGAAATCCAGCCCGAGGGCTTTGCGAACCGTACTGCGGGCGCCGTCGGCGGCGATGACGTAGCGCGCATGCGCCCGGTAGGGGCCGTCCGGCGTTTCCACATCAAGCAAGACGCCGTCATCCGATTGGCGGACATCGACGACACGGTTGTTCCAACGTAAATCGATGAGCTCGCTCGAAAGCGCCTTTTCGATCAACTCCTGCTCTACATAATACTGCTGCAGATTGATGAAGGCCGGAAACTGATGGTCCGGCTCGGGCAAGAGGTCGAAGCTGTAGATCTCTTCGTCGCGATCGAAGACCCGGCCGCGCTGCCAGGTGACGCCCTTTTGCATCAGTGGCGCCGCGCAGTCGAGGCGGGAAAAAATTTCGAGGGTCCGTTTCGACCAACAGATCGCCCGGCTGCCGGTGCTGACCGTGTTGTCGTCGTCGAGGACGACAACCGGCACGTCATGGGCCGCCAGATCGAGCGCCGCCGTCAATCCGACCGGCCCGGCCCCTACGATCACGACTTGGATATCGTCGGTTTGTCCGGTCGCGGCCGCCTCGGGGATGACGGCGTCGTAGACGGGATATTCGAACTGCGACATCCCGAATATCCACTAGGTCTTCGGGCGCAGGTCGATAATCCGCTTGGCCTTGCCCACGGAGCGCTCGACACCGCCTTCGGGCAGCATCTTGACTTCGGCGCTGACACCGATGCGATTCTTCACCAGGTGACGGAGGTTTTCGCTCGCCTCAGCGACCGCCGATTCGGAGGCGTTCGCACGTCCCTCGACGATAATCTTCAAGCTGTCCAACGGACCATCGCGGCGCACTTCCAATACATAGTGCGGCGACAAGCGCTCATCCTGGAGGATCAGTTCTTCGATCTGTGTTGGGAACAGATTGACGCCGCGTATGATCAGCATGTCATCCGATCGCCCGGTCACTTTCTCGAATCGGCGCATCGACCGGGCCGTGCCCGGGAGCAGTCGGGTGAGGTCGCGCGTCCGATACCGGATCATCGGTAGAGCTTCTTTGGTCAAGGTCGTGAATACCAATTCACCGATTTCGCCGTCCGGCACCGGTTCGCCGGTGCTCGGGTCGACGATCTCCGGATAGAAGTGGTCCTCCCAGATTGTCGGGCCGTCTTTCGTCTCGAGGCACTCACACGCCACACCGGGACCCAATATTTCCGAAAGACCGTAAACATCGAGTGCGTCCATATCGAAGCGCGTTTCGATTTCCTGGCGCATCGAATTAGTCCACGGCTCGGCGCCGTGTATGCCGATGCGAAGGGACGAGTTCCGCGCGTCGAGGCCCTGGCGGTCGAACTCGTCTGCTAGTGCCAGAGCATAGGATGGCGTTACCATGATCGTGGTTGGTTTGAAGTCCTCGATCAACTGCACTTGCCGCTCCGTCATGCCGCCCGAGACCGGAATAACGGTACAGCCGAGCCGCTCGGCCCCGTAATGCGCGCCGAGACCGCCGGTGAACAGGCCATAGCCGTAGGCGACATGGACGATATCCCCCGGCCGAGTGCCACATGCCCGCATGGAGCGGGCAATCAGGTCGGCCCAGGTGCTGATATCCTTGGCCGTGTAACCGACGACCGTCGGCTTGCCGGTTGTTCCGCTCGACGCGTGAATCCGCGCGACCTGTTCGCGTGGGACGGCGAACATACCAAACGGATAGGCCTCGCGGAGCGCCTCCTTGGTGGTGAATGGAAACCGCGCCAGATCGGATAGATCCTTGAGGTCGTTCGGACCTATTCCGGCATCGTCGAACGCCTTCTTGTAGTGGGGGACATTGCGATAGGCATGGCCCAACGTCCACTTCAGGCGTTTGAGTTGCAGCGCACCGATCTCGTCGCGGCTGGCGATTTCTATCGGGTCCAGATCGTTCTTGCTCGGGGGCGTATTTCGCATGTCGGTACCCAGCTTTCCGGCGTCATACCCGCTCTAGTATCATGGCGATTCCCTGGCCGACGCCGATGCACATTGTGGCGAGCGCATATTTGCCGCCGGTTTCCTGTAGTTCCTGCGCCGCCGTCGTCACCAGGCGCGCGCCGCTCATACCGAGCGGATGGCCGAGGGCGATCGCGCCGCCGTTTGGGTTGACGTGATCGGCGTCGTCCGGAACTCCCAGCTGCCGCAAGACGGCGAGGGCCTGCGATGCGAAGGCCTCGTTCAATTCGATGACATCGATATCGGCGATCTTCAGGCCGAGGCGGTCGAGCAACTTCGCCGACGCCGGGGCGGGCCCGATACCCATGATGCGAGGCGCCACACCGGCCGTGGCCATGCCGGCAATGCGGGCGCGAGGGGTCAGGCCGTGCGCCGCGACCGCTTCTTCCGACGCGATAAGGACCGCGCAGGCGCCGTCATTGATTCCCGACGCGTTGCCGGCGGTCACCGAGCCACCGTCGCGAAACGGTGTCGGCAATCGGGCGAGGTCTTCGAGCGTCGTCTGGGGTCGCGGATGCTCGTCCGCCGCCACAATCTTCGGATCGCCCTTCCGTTGAGGGATCGTCACCGGCTCGATTTCTTTGGCAAGACGGCCGCTCGATTGGGCCACCCCAGCGCGTTGCTGGCTGCGCAGGGCGAAAGCGTCCTGATCTTCTCGGCTGACTTGGAACTCCTCGGCGACGTTCTCGGCGGTCTCGGGCATCGAATCGACGCCGAACTCCTTCTTCATCAATTCGTTGACGAACCGCCATCCGATTGTCGTGTCGTAGATCTCAGCGGAGCGAGAAAACGCGTTTTCGGCTTTGCCCATTACGAATGGCGCGCGCGACATGCTTTCGACGCCGCCGGCAAGGATCAGGTCGGCCTCACCGGATTTGATAGCGCGGGCGGCAATTCCGCAGGCATCCATGCCCGAACCGCAGAGACGATTGACCGTCGCGCCGGGGACCACTTCCGGCAAGCCCGCCAGGAGCAGGGCCATGCGCGCGACATTCCGATTGTCCTCGCCGGCCTGGTTGGCGCAACCCATGACGGCGTCGTCGAGGCACGACCAGTCGAGGTCGCCGCGGTCTCGCATCAGTGCCTTGATAGCGACCGCCAACAGGTCATCGGGACGCAGCGATGACAAATCGCCGGCATAACGCCCGATGGGGGTACGGACAGCGTCGCAGACGAAGGCTTCATTCATGTTTTCACCGTCAGGTCTGGAACGACCTCTCCCTTCAACGCCACCGAGTTGCCGCGAAACACCGCAATATTTTCCCCGTCCTCGCGCGCAACGGTGGTGTCGGTGACCCCCGTGCGGCCGCGCCGGTTATGTTGCTGTGCAATCGCAACCAGGATATCTCCGGTCTTGGCCGGTGTCAGGAATGTTATCGAACAATGCTGCGCGACGGCGACATGATTCGAACTGTTGCAGGCGACGGCAAACGCCGTATCGGCCAACGTAAATATGAGCCGGCCATGGCAGATGTCGTGCGAATTGACCATATCAGGACGAACCGTCATGCGAAAGCGCGCGTAACCCGATGCAACCTCTTCGAGCGCTATGCCGAGCATCGCGGCCGCCTTGTCGCCCACCATCATCGCGGCGCCGACCGTCTGCGCCACCTCGTGTTCCACGTCAGCCGTCGTCATGAAATCCCTTCCTAGACCAGGTCTTACGCCGAATCATCGGCGATACCCTGTAACGATCTTCGCCATAAACCGTGGCAAGGTTCGATAAAAGCCCGCATATCCATTCGATGCCGACGCGGTCGGCCCAATCGAGCGGCCCGCGCGGGTAGTTGAGCCCCTTCACCATCGCCAAGTCTATGGCCGCGGGGTTGGCGACACCCTGGTAGGCCGCTTCCGCTGCCTCGTTGGCCAGCATCGCGACGGTGCGCGCAACGATCATGCCCGGAATATCGTCGATCACCGATACGTCCTTGTCCAGTGCCTGGAATAGACCGGCCGCCGCCGCGACGGCGCCGGGATCGGTTTGGTCCGCGGCCGCCACCGCGATGCGATCGGCGCGCGCATAGTCGAATGCCAAATCGAAGAGGACCAATTTATGGCCCTCATCCAATTCCGCCGCGAGCTCCGTCGCCGGCCTGCCGTCGGTCAATCTCAGTACGGTGTCGTCGAGGACGAGTGCGCCGGCCGAATCGACTTCGTTGCTGTCGGTTCGGGCATGAGGGATTCCCGCCCTCTCGAGTTCCGTCACCAGTGATTCCGCGGGTCCCAGATGACCTTCGACAAGGACTTGATTTGGCGCCGGCGCCGGCGCCGCGGTGACAGCGCTGGGGGCCGGCGCATCGGCGCCGTAGGCATGCCAGCCGGCACCGGATTTGCGCCCGTACCGCCCTGCGGCAACGAGCTCCTCCTGGGCCAGGGAAGGCGTGTAACGAGGGTCGCAATGAAAGGCCTGCCACACCGATCGAGTGACCGCCGCGTTGATGTCATTGCCGATGAGATCCATGAGTTCGAACGGTCCCATGCGAAATCCTCCGGAGCCGCGCATGACCGAATCTATGGTCGCCGGATCGGTGCCGCCTTCGGCATAGACGCGCAGTCCTTCGGCATAGAACGGCCGCGCGACGCGATTGACGATGAATCCGGGCGTCGATTTCGCGTGGACCGGAATCTTTGCCCAATCCTCGGCCGTTGCGTACGCCGTATCGGCAATGTCCCGTCCCGTCGCTAGCCCGCTTACGATCTCGACCAGCGCCATCACCGGCGCAGGATTGAAAAAGTGCATGCCGACCAAGCGATGCGGACGGTGCAGGTCGGCGCCGATGGCGGTAATCGACAACGAAGAGGTGTTGGTGGCCAGGATGGCATCATCCGCGCAAAGCCCCTCGATCTGGCCGAACAAGTCGCGCTTGGCGGCCAAATCCTCAACGATCGCTTCGATGATCAAAGAACTCGATCGGCACGACGCCAGGTCCTCGACCGCGCTGATTCGCGCCAGCATGACGGCACTGGTTTGTTCGTCGATTCGTCCCTTTTCGACCAGTCGATTGAGGGACCGGGCAATTCCCTCCTTGCCCTTCTGTGCCGCGCCTGGAACGGCGTCATATAGGCAGACCTTGTGTCCCGCCGTCGCGGCGACCTGGGCGATGCCACTGCCCATCGTGCCTGCACCGATAACGGCGACCGACGTCTGTTTGGGGAGACCGCCCACTATTTGCCCTGGAAGTTGGGCGCCCGCTTCTCCAGGAACGCCGCCACGCCTTCCTGATAGTCGGCGGTATGGCCGGCGATGCGTTGAAAGTCACGTTCGAGATCGAGTTGAGTGTTCAGGTCGTTGTCGAAAGATGCGTTGATGGCGCGCTTGATCAAGGCCAAGCCCTTGGTTGGCTGCGAAGCCAAATGCACCGCCAAACTCATTGCTTCGGTCATGAGATCCTGATCTTCCGTCCACTTCCAGATCAGGCCGATTTCCACGGCCCGCTCGGCGGAAAGCATTTCCCCCAACATCGCCAACCCCATCGCCCGCGCCCGCCCAACCAGCCGGGGCAGGATATACGAGCCTCCGGAATCGGGAACCAAGCCGATCTTGCAAAAGGCCTGAATGAAATTCGCCGATTTCGCCGCCAGCACGATATCCGCGGCCAGCGCAAGATTTGCCCCGGCGCCGGCCGCGACGCCGTTGACCGCCGCGACGACCGGCATCTCGAGACCGCGGAGCGTCCGGATCAAGGGGTTGTACATTGTGTCCAGGGTTTCGCCGAGATCGCGCGGCTCGCCACCCGGCGCGACGGCGCGATCGGAGAGGTCCTGTCCGGCACAAAATGCCCGACCCGCGCCGGTCAACAACAGGGCACGTATGGCACCATCCGAGTCGACCATTTCCAACGCCGCACTCAATTCTCCGTGCATTTCGGTGGTGAACGAATTCAGCCTGTCCGGCCGGTTCAGCGTTATGACCGCGACCCCTTCGTTCGTCTCGTAGGCGATGGTGTTGAAGCTCATGACTAACGGGTCCCTCGAATTGCGCCGCTATTTCAACCAAAGTGCTTTGAGTTTTGACACGTCGTGATACATTTATGCATTGGAATGGTGTAAAAATTGTTCCATGACCGATACGCCCGTACAATGCCCAGGGTCGCGCGTCATTGTACAGCCGCCGGCACTTCGAGCCCAAGTTTAACAAGACGCGGCGCCACGTCATCTTTCCACGCGTCCAGCATTTCCGAATTGGAATGCCGCCGCAGCCCGAAATCGCGGTAGAGCTCGAAGCGGTCCGAATCGGTGCGGCCGAAAGTGTGCGCCACGCGCCGATACCAATAGTCGACCGAACCCTGTGCCGGCGTCGTGTTGGCGTCTCGATCGATGGCCTGCACGAGACCGATCTCGCCCAGACTCGCATGTTCCGCCTCTCGGCCTACGATCTCGGCCATGGCATCGGCCAACGGCTTGTAGCTGCAATCGAGGAGTTCGGCCAACTGGATGGAACTGGCGCTTCCCATCAACATGTTCATGGCAATCGCGTCAATCCATCCCTCAAGCGGGTAGTGAAAGACGTTCAGCCGTTTGTCGCCGCCCGACCGGCGCATACCAAGGTCCACGGCACGGTTGATGCGGGCGTTCCAGGCGTGGGATTTGACGTAGAGCTCGGGATTGACGCCAAACGGCCGGAGCAATTCCAGAACGATCTCCGCATGGGCGAATTTCTCCGCCACGATCCGGGCCGCCGTCACGCGTTCTCTCATCCCTGGCGCGTGATTTATTTGTTCGGCGAAACCCGCGGCGCCGGCGAGTTCCGAATCGACCAATACGACCATGAGCCGCATGATCTCGGCCCGGTAGCCCGGACTCACATCTTCGGGCGCCGCGATTACCGCGCCGTCGGCAATCCGCTTAACAAGTGCAGCGTCGCGCTCGTGCATGGGTCGTTCCTCTTCTTTTCAAAGCGGATTTACGTCTTTCGTCTAAAAGAGATACAAAAATAGACAAACTTCGATAAATTTGGTATCAAAAAATTCTGGTGCCGGATTTGGCCTCAATCGGCGACTCGGCGTCTCGCAAGATATGCAAATTTTGGGCGCCATGGCGGATATCCTGATCATTGTCGGTACCGAGTCGGGCAACAGCCAGATGGTAGCCGATTTGCTCGAGGAAGAGTTGCCCGCGATCGGCCATACGGTTGAGATACTCGATAGTGCCGATTGCGCCGATGCGGGCTTTGGCGACCGCGAGTATGTCCTGATATGTTGCTCGACCCACGGCGACGGCGAGCTGCCGGATAACATCATACCGCTGGCGGAGAGCCTGGAAAAGCAGGCGCCGGATCTGGGCCATATCCGCTATGGGGTCATCGCGCTTGGCGATCAAACCTATCACGACACATTTTGCCAAGGCGGCCGGACCATGGATTCCCTGTTCGCGAAGCTTGGCGCCAGCCGCGTCGGCGATCGCTTGGAAATCGATGCGTGCGTGCAACCCTTGCCCGACGAGGACGCGCTCGACTGGGCGAAGGAATGGGTGACGCTGTTATAGGCGCTGCGGATTCGTCCAAATTCGAACAAACGCGGCCGTCGATTCGCGCTCGATTTATGACATTTCTGTGGGAGTAGGTGAATGCCTGACGATCTGTTCTTGAAACACGAGAAGACACTCGACGCCGCCGTCACGGCGATTCATGCGCGCGACTATTGGTCGGCCTACCCGGAATCGCCGAGCCCTCGCGTCTATGGCGAGGATGCCGCGGCCGCCGGAGAGGCGGCGTTCGAGGCCCGACTGGGGCGGCGTTTCGAAATCGACCAGCCGGGCATCGCCGAATGGGTCGGCGACGAGCTCTCTCCCTATGGGCCGTCTCTCGGCGTTACCTATCCGCAGTGCGACCCGGATGTCCTGCTTCCGGTGATGCAGTCGGCGATGGTGTCGTGGCGGAAGGCGGGCATCGATGCACGGGTTGGTATCTGTTTGGAGATGCTCGATCGCATCAACAAGCGCAGCTTCGAAATTGCCAATGCCATCATGCATACCACCGGCCAAGGTTTCGTCATGTCGTTTCAGGCCGGCGGTCCCCACGCACAGGATCGGGGGCTGGAGGCGATAGCCTATGCCTACGAGGAGATGAAGGGAATTCCAGAGACGGCGCGGTGGGAAAAGCCGCAAGGCAAGCACGATCCGATTCGCTTGCAAAAGACGTATCGGATCATGCCGCGGGGCGTGGCGCTAACCGTCGGCGTTTCGACATTTCCGACCTGGAATGGCTACCCGGGCATCTTTGCCAGTCTGGCCACCGGAAACGCCGTCCTGATCAAGCCGCACCCGACAACCATCCTGCCCCTTGCGATCACCGCGGAAATCTGCCGCGACGTGCTTTCGGAACAGGGCTTGGATCCGAATTTGGTCGCTCTTTCCTGCGATACCGGCGAGCAGCCATCGACCAAGCAATGGGCGCTCCGGCGGGAGATCAAGATCATCGATTATACCGGCGGGACGGGGTTCGGAACCTGGCTGGAACAGAATGCGCATCAGGCGGTCGTGTTCACGGAAAAAGCCGGGGTGAACACCGTCGTCATCGACGGAACCGACAATTTCAAGGGCATGTGCGGAAATCTGGCGTTTTCGCTGAGCCTCTATTCGGGTCAAATGTGCACCTCTCCGCAGGACATATTCGTGCCACGCGAAGGCATAGAAACCGATGAGGGGCCGAAATCGTTCGATGAGGTGGCAGCGGGAATTTCGAATGCGGTCGATGGATTACTGTCAGATCCAGGCCGAGCCGCCGAAGTCTTGGGCGCGATACAGAATCCGGTCACGGCCGACCGCATCGACGAAGCACGGAAAATCGGCAAAATCGTCCGCGACTCGGCACCCTTGGCGCACGCAAAATATCCCGATGCGCGGATACGGTCGCCGCTCGTGCTCAAGGTCGATGGCGATGAAAGGGACACATTTTCGCGCGAGCTGTTTGGGCCCATCGCGTTCATAGTCGCGACCGACAATACGGATCAAAGCATCGCGATCGCATCGGACCTGACGCGCTCCATGGGGGCAATTACGGCGGCGCTCTATTCGACCCGCGCCGCGGTTATCGAAAAAGCCGAAGAGGCGATGGCGGAGGCGGGTGTAGCCTTATCGAGCAATCTCATCGGCAACATATTCGTCAATCAATCCTCAGCCTTCAGCGACTTCCACGCGACCGGCGCCAATCCGGCCGCCAACGCGGCGCTTACCGACGCCGCCTTCGTTGCATCCCGCTTTCGGGTGGTTCAAAGTCGAATCCCAGTCGCGGCTTAAAGTACGCCGGGACGAATTGGCGTTGATCGCGGACGCGCTGCAATCGGCTTGGGCGCGCATCCAATCGATGGCCATGACGTGGCGGAACGGGCGCGTCGCGACCGGATGCGGCGTTGTGCGCGGAGGCCGACTTGGGCGATACGAACCGGGAACCGGGGAGCTGTTGAAGTGGCGCATGGGGCGTCGAAAAAAGTGGTCTACGCGGCGCTAATCGGTAATGCGCTGATTGCCGTGACCAAATTTGTTGCCGCCGCGATCACCGGCAGTTCGGCGATGCTGAGCGAGGGTATTCATTCCCTGGTCGACACCGGCAATCAGGTCCTGATGCTTCACGGCCTGCGCCGCTCGCAATTTCCAGCCGATGCGATGCATCCGTTCGGGTATGGGCGCGAGCTCTATTTTTGGGCGTTCGTGGTTGCCATCCTGCTGTTCGCCATCGGTGCCGGGGTGTCGCTCTACGAAGGCGTGTTGAAAACCCTCGAGCCGCACCCCGTAGAGGATGTCTTCATCAACTATATTGTCCTGGCCGTTGCGGCGGCATTCGAAGCGGGCGCCTGGTGGATCGCCTTCAAGGAATTTCGTCGCCGCAAGGGTGGCCGGACCTATTGGCAGGCGATCCGCGACAGCAAGGACCCGGCCCTGATTACGGTGCTGTTCGAGGACAGTGCGGCGATGCTTGGCTTGGTCGTCGCGGCAATTGGAATCGGCTTTGCCGACATCACCGGCAATCCGATTTTCGATGGATTGGCCTCGATCGCGATCGGAATAATACTCGGTCTTACGGCAATGATGCTGTCCTACGAAACCAAAGGTCTCCTGATCGGTGAAAGCGCGGACAGGAGCATCCGCGAGGGTCTCGAAACGATCTTGGACGGTCAGCGGGGCATTCAGTCAATCAACGAAGTGCTGACGATGCATATGGGCCCGGAGGACATCCTGCTCAATCTCAGCATCGATTTTTCCGACAAACTCACGTCCGCCGAGGTCGAGGCGATCATCTCCGAATTGGAGCGGCGCATAAAATTGGCTCATCCCGAAATTCGGCGAATATTTATCGAAGCCCAGAGCCGGGCGGGGCACCGCGCGGCACAGGCCGAACCCGAATCAGAGCAGGAGCGGGGTCAGTAGGGCGGATACGAGCCATGGCCGCGTTCGCGCATACAGGTTTCATAGTATGGCTTGGCGCCGGTTTGCGTATATGTCGTTCGACCGCTGCGTACAGCGGGCAGGCTCCGTACGCGCTCAAAGGCGGTTTGTCGGCATTGGGTGGCGTCCTCGGAGACCGTGGCGGCCGCGTCGGCCTGGCTCGGAGCGGAGGCGGGCGTGCCGGCGCAGCCCACCAGAAGGCTCGATAGACATATCGTTGCCGAAAGTACGATTTGACGCGGCCATATTTTCATCATTGGTATTGTACTCCCGCCTCGTCGGTAGATCACGGCATTACCGCGAATTCGGCCCGCCAGTCATGGCGATCGGGTAAACGTTGGGTCGGGTGGCCCCGTTCCGAACGATACCATTGCCACACCGATTCGAGGGATCGATAATAGTGGTCGTTGCCTCACCGCCCAACCGCCAACATTCGACATTCCGATCCTCGGTCGCCCGATCAAAGACTTGTACATGAGCCAAGAACCGACCAAGACACTGGATGCCAAAGGTCTGCTTTGCCCGCTGCCGGTGCTGAAAGCGCGCCGAGCCATGAAGGAACTTGCGCCGGGAGATGTCCTTAGGGTGCTTGCCACGGATCCGGGAGCGGTTCAGGACTTCGCCGAGTTTTGCAAGACGACCGGCGATTCGTTGCTGCAATCGAGCGCCGACGGGGAGGTCTACGAATTCCTCATTCGCAAGGCCGGATAGGCGGCCGCCCTTGTCCTGGGCGCGGGATGCCTGGGACAGGCCTAGATCGGGTCGAATGAGCGCGATGGCGACAAATCGTTCGGTCCGACGCCGCATTCCGCAAGGTGCCGAGGAAGGTCGCGTTTCATGACGCTGGTGGCGAGTACTTGGGCCATCGCCGGTGCGGTCATGATGCCGTAGCCGCCCTGGCCGGCGAGCCAGAAGAATCCCGGCGCGTCCGCCGATTCTCCGGCGACCGGCGTCTTGTCCGGGAAAAACGACCGCAACCCTGCCCATTTGTGCGTGATGCGCTTGACCGACATCGTCGTTGCCGTTTCAAAGCGGTCGACCGCGATCGCGACATCCAAGTCCTCGGGTTGGGCGTCGGTCGGCTCGCTCGGCGTTTCATCGGCCGGAGATACCAAGAGACGTCCCGCATCCGGTTTGAAGTAAAAGCATTCGTCGATGTCCACGACCATCGCCCAAGAGGAAACGTCTGTGTTGTCCGGGCCGTCGATATTGATCGCGGTCCGACGCTTTGGCACCAGTCCCAGTGGCGTCAAGCCGGCGAGCGCGGCAATCCGGTCGGCCCATGCGCCGGCGGCATTGACCAGAATGGGTGCGGTTATGGATCCTTCGCCGGTGTCCACGCACCACGTGTCGCCAACAAAATTGATCGCGCGCGCTTCCGTTCCGGTCTTCAGTTCACTGCCGCGGGCTTTCAGGCCCCGCAGATATCCCTGTTGAATGGCATGGACATCGAGATCGAGAACGGTCGAATCGACCAACCCGGCGGCCACGTAGTCGGGGTCCAGAATTGGCGCCACCGTAACCGCTTCACTTGCGCTTAATCTGGTATCCGCGCCCCCGTGACGGTTCAGTTCGTCGTCGAGACTGCCGAGTTGGTCCTCGCGGGCGATGAACAGCATCGTAATCGGACGGCTCAGCGGGCCGGCGGCGAAATCCGGTGGCGGGCTCTCGAAAAACGATCGGCTCGCCGCGGCCAATCCGCGAATGATGGCGTTGCCGTAACCTTCGATGAGCGTTGCCGCCGACCTGCCGGTACTGTGGTAGCCGGGATGATCCTCCCGTTCCAACAGAACGACACGGCCATGTTGTGATAGCTCGTAGGCGGCGGACGATCCCGCGATCCCGCCGCCTATTACTATGAAATCCGAGGTTTCCGACATGTTCGTCACTCCGCCGCATAAGGCGCTGGGGCTTTGTGCCGGAGAATCTGCCGCTCGGCGATTGGTACCACCAGCGAGAGCAGCGGCGGAATGATGAGCAAAGTCAGCAGAGCGGAAAGGGCAAGACCGCCGATGACGACCGATCCGAGGCCGCGATAGAGCTCCGATCCCGCTCCGGGCACGACGACCAGCGGCAACATTCCGAATACGCTCGTCAATGTCGACATGAAGATCGGGCGAATCCGGTTTTGCGTGGCGGCGAGGATCGATTGCTTGCCGTCCATCCCGTCATGGCGGATGTGATGGAGGGTTTGATGCACCAACAGAATCGCATTATTCACGACGATGCCAATCAGAATCACGAAACCGAGCAAGGTCAGCATGTCCAAAGGCTGAAATTGAATGAAATTGACGATCGCCAACCCGCCGACGCCACCGGCGGTGGCCAAGGGCACGGAAAGCAAAATGATCATTGGGTAGATGAAGCTCTCGAACAAGACGGCCATGACTAGATACACGATCAAAACGGCGAGGACGAGATCGACCACCATATGGTCCCAGGTCTCTGTCAGCTTGTCGGCCGTCCCGGAAAGCGTGATCTTGACGCCCGGCGGCAAGCCTTGCTCGGAAATCGGCGCGATGACCTCGTCGCGCAACACATTCATCGCCGCCTCCAGCGGCATGTCAGGGGATGGCGCGACCTGCAGGGTGATCGTTCGGCCCCGCTCGAGATGGCGGATCTCGGTCGGTCCCGATGTCACCACCACGTCGGCCACCGAACTCACCGGTAAAATGAGGCCGCCACGGGTAACGACCGGGAGACTGCTGATACCCTGGGTTTCAGTAACCCGCTGGTGGGGGCCGGCAAGCATCAGGTCCAGGCGCTTGCCGTCTACGGTAATCTCCGCGACGCGAAGTCCGTCGTTGAAGGCATCGATGGTGCTGCCCAGTTCCGCGGCGCTGACGCCGATTTCGGAGAGACGGACCCGATCGGGATAGATACGGACCTCCGGAGCGCCCAGTTCGAGGCCGGGGATGGGGCGGAGCTGATGGCCTTGATCGAGCGGCAGCAAGCTCGAAATCATTTCGGTCGCGTTTAACGCCACACCGATTACCCGCTCCAGATCCGGCCCCGTGATGTTGAAATCGATGGTACGCCCGCCGCCAATCCCCCGGCCGAACAGCGACAATTGGCGGACAAACCCGAAGGTGCCGGGTTCCTTGAACATCTCTTGTTGGATGAGCGGAATCAGTTCATTGGCCCGCGCCGGATCGGCCGCACTGGCCCCCATGAATGTTTGACCGCGGAATGCAACGAAGAAGAAGTTGTCGACCCGAGGCAGCCCCTTTTCCTCGGCGACCGGAGAATCGGCCTCCCACAACGGCCGGATTTCGCCCTCGATGCCTTCGGCGATCTCCGTCATGGTATCCAGATTGTACCCGGGCGGCGGGAGCATCACACCGAACGTTAGGTTTCGATTGCCTTCCGGCAGGTAATCGAGTTTCGGTAGCAGCAGCCACGTCGAAATTGCGGCGATGCCGCAGATGGCCACGACGACGGCATAGGCAAGCGGCCGGCTGGCAACGACGGCCCGCGTTATACTCATGACGCCTTCGACAAAGCCATGGGCCAGGTCATCAAGAATTGGAATGCGTAGGCGGGTCGACGAGTCCGAGATATTGTCGCCCAACAGTCGATTGGCGAGCGCCGGGATCAGCGTAATGGCGACAACGAGCGACAACAGAACCGAGACCGAAATGGCCACCGCGATGTCACGGAACAGTTGGCCGACTTCCAACTTCATGACCAGAATCGGGATGAAGACCATCACCGTCGTCAGGGCCGAAACCAGAATGGCTCCCCAGACCTGCTTGGCCCCATGATAGGCGGCTTCCCTGCGGGATTTCCCTTCCTCCCGCAGGCGAAAGATGTTTTCGAGTACGACGATCGCGGCGTCGACCACCATGCCGACCGCGAAGGCGATCCCGGCCAAGGATATGACATTGATCGAGCGCCCGAGCGCGGCCATCGCGACGAACGAGCCAATGACGGAAACCGGGATCGCCAACGATATCGTCAATGTCGCGCCCCACGACCTCAGGAACAGCAACAACACGATGGCGGCCAATGTGCCGCCGATATAGATGTTGTTGGTGACAAGGTCGATCGCCGAATCGATATAGACAGTTTCGTCGTAGACCTGCTGGATCTTCAGTCCTGCTTGCGGCAGTGCAAATTCATTGAGCTCCGCGATCGCTTCGCGGATGCCGGCCATCGTCTCGATCACGTTCGCGCCGGTCTCGCGCACCGTATTGACGGCGATCGACGGGTTCCCCCGATGGCGGATATGGGCCACGGGGTCCTTGTAATCGAAGTCCACATTCGCGATATCTCCGACCGTGACTCTGGCCACCCGTCCCGTTGTTTCGTCGCGTTGGGCGCGAAGAACGACGGCAGCCACGTGATCGGGGGTCTCGAAGTCGCCTTCCTGGCGCACCGTATAATTGCGTTTCCCTTCGTCGATGTCTCCGGCCGATACCGACGCATTGGCGCGGCGCAATTCCGTAACGATGTCGGTAACCGTCAGCCCATAGCGCGACATCCTCTCCGGATCGACGGTCACCCGCATCTCGCGTTCGCTGCCGCCGAAGACGTTCACGCTCGAAACGCCGGGAACGCGCTCGAGACGGTCGCGCACCACGTCCTCGACGAAATCGCCGAAATCGAACATCGGCAGCTGGCTGGGTTCGGCGCGCTGGATGATAAACCAGGCGATTGGCGTATCCTCGCTGCCGGAGGTCTGAAGCGAAGGCTCGTCTGCCTCTTCGGGGTATTCCGAGACCTGGTCCAGGCGGTTCGCCACCAGAAGCAGCGCCCTGTCCATATTGGTGGAAATGCCGAACTCCAAGGTCACCGTCGCCCGGCCGTTCTGCGACCTCGACGACATTTCCTCGAGCCCCTCGATCCCGCGCAGGAACTCTTCTTGGCGGTTCGTGATCTCGCGTTCTATCTCGGCCGGCGCCGCGCCGGGCCACACCGTGCGAATGGTAATGACCGGCTTGCGGACGTCAGGCGTCAGTTGGATAGGGATCGTCTGCAGCGAGACGAAACCGAACATGACGACCATCAACACGGCCGCTATGACGGCGATGGGGCGGTCAAGCGCCAGGCGGATCAGGTCCATCAGGACTCTCGCTCGATGCGTACCTTCTGGCCCGGGCGCAGGCGCTCATTGCCGCGCACGACAACGAGGTCACCGGGTTCCAATCCCTGCAGCACTTCGAACCGGCCGCCGACAGCAACACCGAGCTGGACCGGACGAACATTCGCCGCGTCATCCTCGACGATGTAGACCAAAGAATTGCCCTGTTGGTTGACAATTGCGTCTTTGTGGACGGAGACGATCTGGCGCGGTTTACCGACCGGTAGGTAGACGGTGAGACTTTGATTGACGGCGAGCGCCCGGCTTACCTCGCCGATTTCGGGGGTGAAGCGCACCGGGCGCGTTCGCGTCAATGGGTTCTCGTTTGTGACAACGGCGCGGACGATGGCGGTGTGCTTGGTGCCGTCGTCAAGCGTTACCGCGACCGGAACGCCGGGATCGAGCCCGTCAATTCGGTCTGAGGGGACGTCGGCCTCGATTTCCAAGTTGGTGTCGTTCAGCATGTCGACAACCGGCTCGCCGATATCAAGCCACGCCCCGGCGGCGACATGACGGGCGGTGACGATGCCGGGATAGGGTGCACGGATCATCGCCCGGCCGAGATACATTTCCGACATCTGCAGCTGGGACTGGGCCTGGTTGAGGAGGGCGTGGGAGCGGGCGACCTGTCGCTGCGCCCCGACAACGGCTTCCTGCACATCGTCGAAGCGCGCGCGCGGAAATGCAGCCGACCCCGATTTCCGCAATTTCTCCAACCGGGCCAGTTCCTGCCGCGAGAGTTTCAGACTCGATTCGGATGCAGCCAAGGCGGCCCGAGCGGCATCGACCTGGGCTGCGCGGAGGTCGCGGTCGAGGACCAATTGCTCAGTGTCCAAGACGGCCAGCACATCGCCTTGACCAACCCGGTCGCCGACTTCGACCAGCACTTCCAATATCGGACCTTCGGCGCGGGCGGCGATGACCCCAGACTGTAGGGCGACGAGCCTGCCAATAATCGGCGCGGTTTGTGCAAGGGGCTCGGTCCGTACGGGATCGACCTTGATGACGGCCGCTTCCATCTCCTGCGCATGGGCAATCGGCGCCGCGGTGACGAGAAGCGCAACCAATACGCACAACAAAAGGGAGCGTTGCAACGCCATCAATCCAGGTCCAAAAATGAACAGCCTATACATAGGCCTTTCATGTGATTGGGAAAAGTCTCCAGCGGTCTGGTATCGATTGTTTCTAAAAGTCGCTCAATCGGCCTTGTTTTCCAGCTGAGCCCGAAGTTGCGCCGCATTGGCCTCCGGATATGTCATCGCAAATCGCTCTTCAAGGATGAGCTGCATATAAGCGACATCGGTCACGTGATAGGCCGGATTGATGTAAAGGCGGGGTACAAGTCGAGCCGTCAATCGATGGCGGTCGCGCTCCGCGGACCCGTGGTCCGGAAGAAACACCAAATTGAAGCTCCATAGACCGCGGGCGGCAAAGGCTCCCAGGACGGCCCGCAATCCAGTCGAAAATCCGTCGATTTCCGCATCAGTCAAATCCGAGATGCGGCAGCTATCGGGAAACACAGCGATGCAGTCGCCGAGAATTCCGGTCGGGACGAAGGGCACCAGCCAGGAGATGCCGTCTTGCTCGCCGATCCAACGATCCATGTTGTTTCTTTCGGTCTCGACAAGGGCTTCGGCATAGGGACGCCCGTGAAATTGTGCCCACGATTCAGCGGCCTCGAGGTGGCGACGCAGGCCATTACCCGGCGACGTCGTATGGATAACCTGCATGTGGGGGTGGACTTGAGATCCCCCCGAGGGCGGCATGTAGTTCCAGGTCACGATTCCGTATGAATCCCGTGCCGCCACCCGATCTTTTTCGATATGGCGAAAAAACTCGCGGGCGACGTGGAGTCCGTCCGCAACTATCCGAGCCGGTACGTTTTCCATGGGCAGGAAGTGGGCCTCGGACAGCACAGCGATCGCAGACACGTCGTCATAAGGAAATAGGTTCGGAAACAGGACCGCCTCGCCCCACTCCAAACGACCGCCGGGAAGGAAGTCATCTTGATAACGCGGCGTTATCGCTCGCACTTTTTCGGGACAAAACGGGCAGGATTCGGCGCTGGTTTCGATCATCTGGGAAAGATCGACGGGTGGCGCCAAATCGAAGGAAAAGTGGCAAATCCGCCCCGAATCGCCCGTCAGCGGGTCGGTTCGAACCTCGCTTTCGACCAGGGTTTCCGCAAAACCGTTGCGCGGATCAAGGAATCGCCCGGCCTTTGTCTCGCGCACAAATTCAATCATTTCCGTCCACCGCTAAATGGCCTTTGATCGGGTAATCGCTGTTTAGGCACTGATCCCGCCTATTGCAACGGGTTGACGGCGGCGGCGGCTATGGAATGGGCGATAACGACGTGGTACCAACGATACCTTGAGCGCGTTCACGGCCGACAAAGCATAGAAAGACCGGGGAAGGAGAGGGCAAGCAATGGGCACCCAGTTGTATACTCACGACGCCTGTGCGCGCCATGATACGGGCCCCCACCACGTCGAACAGATTGCCCGTCTCGAAGCCGTGCTCAGCGCCCTGAAAGGCGAGGCGTTCGCAGATCTCGAGATCGTCACGGCACCGCGTGCGACACCCCAGACGCTGATGCTCGCCCATCCCGAGCCCTTCGTTCAGCGGATCCTTGAGCTTGTCCCGTCGAGCGGATTCGCCCAGGCCGACCCCGATACGGTTGTCTCGCCGGAGTCGGGCGAAGCTGCTCTCCGGGCCGCCGGCGCCGTGTGCGCGGCGGTCGATGCGGTCATCGAGGGCCACGCGAAAAACGCGTTCTGCGCCGTGCGGCCGCCAGGACACCACGCCGAATCGAATCGGGCCATGGGCTTCTGCCTCTTCAACAATGTGGCCATCGGTGCCTTTCACTCGCGTACGAAACATGGCCTGAGCCGTGTGGCGGTGGTCGATTTCGACGTTCATCACGGCAATGGCACGCAGGCGCTATTTTGGAACGATCGTGATGCGTATTTCGGCTCCACCCATCAGATGCCCCTCTATCCGGGCACCGGGGCCATTTCGGAAACCGGGGTCGGCAACATCTTCAATGCGCCGTTGCGGCCGGATGACGGCTCGCAGGCCTTTCGGACGGCGATGAAGGAACGAGTCTTGCCCGCGCTCGACGCCTTCGAACCGGAGCTCATTCTGATTTCGGCGGGATTCGACGCCCATCGCGATGATCCGCTCGGCGGTCTGAATCTGGTTGAGGACGATTTTGCCTGGGTGACCCGCGAGTTGATGGACATCGCCGAAAAGCATTGCGCGGGACGGGTTGTTTCGGCGCTCGAAGGTGGCTACAACCTGTCGGCTCTCGGCGCCAGTGCGGCCGCCCATGTGGACGCCTTGATGGAAGCCTAGACATAGCGCGGACAGGTAACAGACATGCCCAGCAGCAAGGCACTTCCGGATATTGCCAAAATGAGTTTCGAACAGGCGCTGGCCGAACTCGAAACCATCGTTCGCGGGCTGGAAGAAGGGAAGAGTCAGCTGGACGAGGCGATTAAATCCTACGAACGCGGGGCCGCTCTCAAGAAACACTGCGAAACAAAGCTTCGCGAGGCGCAAGCGAAAATCGACAAGATCGTGGAGAGTGCGAACGGCGCGATATCCACTGAGCCCTACGAGTCGGAATGATGGCCGCGGATACGCGTTTTAGCATGGCGATGGCCGAGGCGTCGGAGTCGGTCGAGGATACCATTCGTCATTTGCTGCCCAATGGTGATGGGCCGGAGGCCCGCCTATTCGAGGCGATGCGTTATAGCTGCCTGAACGGCGGCAAGAGATTGCGCCCGTTTCTGGTCCTTTGTTCGTCGCGTCTTTTCGATGTCGATGAACGGTGCACGCTTCGCGCCGCCGTCGCGGTCGAGTTCATTCATTGCTACTCGCTCGTGCATGACGACTTGCCGGCCATGGACGATGATGATTTGCGCCGCGGCCGCCCGACGCTGCACATCGAGTTTGACGAGGCGTCGGCAATATTGGCGGGGGATGCCTTGCAGACCTTGGCGTTCGAGGTTCTTGCCCATCCCGAGACCCACGACGATCCTGCCGTCCGCTGCGAACTAATTACCGCCCTATCCAGGGCGACCGGGGCAGAGGGTATGGCCGGGGGGCAAATGTTCGATTTGGCGGCGGAGACCGAGACCTTCGATATCGGACAAATTACCCGGTTGCAGCAGATGAAAACCGGCCGGCTGATCGCGTTCGGCTGCGAGGCGGGGGGAATTCTGGGGCGCGCATCGACGGATGCGCGACATGCCCTTCACGCCTATGCCCATGACCTCGGCCTGGCCTTTCAAATCGCCGATGACCTCCTTGATGAAGAGGGAAGCGAGGAAGAGGTTGGCAAGAAGGTCGGAAAGGATGCGGCCGCCGGAAAGGCGACTTTTGTCTCGATTCTTGGCGCCGAAAGGGCACGGAAACAGGCCCATATGCTGATCGACCAGGCGATTGCGCATTTGGATATTTTTGGCGACACTGCGGAACTCATGCGAGATGTCGCGCGATTCGTTGTCGAGCGCAGGACCTAAGGGGAGGATTGGGACCATGCAGTCTAAGACGCCGTTGCTCGATGCCGTAAATGAGCCTTCCGATTGCCGTTCATTCTCCATGCCCCAATTGCGTCAGCTGGCCGATGAGCTGCGGAAAGAGACCATCGACGCGGTCTCGATCACCGGCGGTCATCTTGGCGCGGGACTCGGTGTCGTCGAACTGACCGTCGCTATTCACCACCTCTTTGACACGCCGGGCGACCGGTTGATCTGGGACGTCGGGCATCAATCCTATCCGCATAAGATTTTGACCGGCCGTCGCGATCGTATTCGGACTCTGCGACAAGGCGGCGGGTTGTCGGGTTTTACCAAGCGTTCGGAGAGCGAATACGATCCCTTCGGCGCGGCGCACAGTTCGACCTCGATTTCCTCGGGTTTGGGGATGGCTGTGGCCCGCGACCTCCAAGGCCGCCACAGCAACGTGGTCGCTGTCATTGGCGATGGCGCTTTGAGCGCGGGCATGGCGTACGAAGCGATGAACAACGCGGGTGCCCTAAAGAGTCGCCTGATCGTTATTCTGAACGATAACGATATGTCGATCGCCCCGCCGGTCGGTGCCATGAGCGCCTATCTGTCGCGCCTGATTTCGTCGAAGTCCTACCAATCGTTGCGCCACATCGGGAAGGAAGTGGCGAAGAAGTTTCCAAAGCGGTTGAAGACGGCGGCCCGGCGGGCCGAGGAATATGCCCGCGGCATGGTCACCGGCGGTACGCTGTTCGAGGAGTTGGGCTTTTATTATGTCGGTCCGATCGACGGCCACAATCTGGACCACTTGATTCCGGTTCTCCGCAATGTCCGCGATGCGGAGGATGGCCCGGTTTTGGTTCATGTCGTGACACAGAAGGGCAAGGGCTATGAGCCAGCCGAGCGATCGGCGGACAAATACCACGGTGTCAGCAAGTTCGATGTCGTTACCGGCGAGCAAAAGAAATCGGCGGCGAATGCACCGAGCTACACCAAGGTCTTTGCGAATGCACTGATCCAGGAAGCTGAAAAGGACGACCGCATCGTGGCCATCAATGGCGCGATGCCGTCAGGGACCGGGCTCGACCTGTTTGCCAAGGCCTATCCGGACCGTTGTTTCGATGTCGGGATTGCCGAGCAGCACGCGGTGACTTTCGCGGCCGGGCTCGCGACCGAAGGAATGCGCCCCTTCGTCGCCATCTACTCCACGTTTCTGCAACGCGCATACGACCAGATTGTCCACGATGTTGCCATTCAGCGCTTGCCGGTCCGCTTCGCGATCGACCGCGCCGGTTATGTCGGCGCCGACGGGCAAACCCATTGCGGCGCGTTTGATATCGCCTATCTCGGAACCTTGCCGGAGTTCGTTCTGATGGCCGCTGGCGACGAGGCAGAGTTGGTGCACATGGTGGCGACGGCCGCCTCGATCGATGACCGGCCCAGTGCCTTTCGTTATCCGCGCGGCGAGGGCGTGGGCGTCGATATGCCCGATGTTGGTGTGCCGTTTGAGATCGGCAAGGGCCGCGTCCTGAGGGAAGGCGCGACGGTCGCGATCCTCTCGTTTGGCGCCAGACTCAAGGACGCGCTGTTGGCGGCCGAAGATTTGGCGGCCCGCGGTCTGTCGACGACGGTGGCCGATGCGCGATTCGCCAAACCGCTCGATTGTGATCTTGTCGAAAGATTGGCGCGCGAGCACGAAGTTTTGATTACCATCGAGGAAGGTTCGATCGGTGGTTTCGGCACCCAAGTGCTACACCATCTTGCCCAATTGGGCGCCTTGGATAGAGGGCTGAAGATCCGGCCTATGATTATGCCGGATGCCTTCCTCGACCACGATTCGCCGGCCAAACAGGTCGCGTTGGCGGGTCTCGACGCGAAGGCAATCGTCGCCACCGCCTTGTGCGCGTTGGGTCAGGAACCTGCCTTCGTAGAGGGCGTTCGAGCCTAAGGTGCGTCCCCACCTCGCGACCGATCGCGGGCGCCACTCCGCGCTGGGACAGGATGCGATAAAGTAGGTTTGAGCCAGCTGTAAGATTGGTCCGGTCCGCCGCTCGCCGATCGATGCCAGCCGGTGCAATGGGTTGATGACGACATGGTCAAGAAGGCGCGCGCAGATCAGTTGCTGGTGCAGCGTGGCCTCGCCGACAGCGGAACCAAGGCCAATGCCCTTATACTGGCGGGCGTCGTGTTCAGCGCCGATCGGCGCATCGACAAACCGGGCCGTGCCATTCCAATAGACGCACCCCTCGAAATACGCGGCAAGGACCATCCCTGGGTCTCGCGCGGCGGCATCAAGCTCGCCCATGCATTGCAACATTTCGCTATCGATCCGAGCGGGAGCACCGCTATCGATATCGGCGCGTCGACCGGTGGGTTTACCGATGTCCTCCTGGCGGGCCAGGCTCGGCGCGTTTACGCGGTCGACGTTGGTAGCGGCCAGCTCGATTGGCGTCTCCGCAATGATCCTCGTGTCGTCGTGCTCGAGCGCGTCAACGCCCGGCATTTGACGAACGATGAAATCCCCGAGGCCGTCGATCTCATCGTGTGCGATACAAGCTTCATCGGCCTGCGAACGGTGCTGCCGGCGACCTTGGCGCTTGCCGCGCCTGGCGCTCGGCTTGTGGCGCTGATTAAGCCCCAGTTCGAGGCCGGTCGAGAACGCGTCGGTAAGGGGGGCGTTGTTCGTGATCCGGCCGTGCATCTTGACGTTTGCCGCAAGATTGAAACTTGGCTGAGCGACCAGAATGAATGGGAAGTTCTCGGTGTCACGGCGAGTCCAATCGAGGGGCCAAAGGGAAACAAGGAATTCCTGATCGCGGCGCGGCGCCATGACTGAGAGCTCGGTCGAACTCATGATCGAATCGGTGGGCGCGAAAGGCGATGGAATTGCGCAGTGGCAAGGCCGATCGGTCTACGTCCCCTACACGGCGATCGGCGACCGGGTTGCCGCCAGGGTCGACGGTGATCGGGCCACGATCGTTGAAATCCTGGAGCCGGGTATGGGAAGGCAACCCCCGCGGTGCCGCCATTTTGGCCTGTGCGGCGGTTGCGCCCTGCAACACCTGGATCGCGAGGCTTATCACCGTTGGATCGAGAGCCGGATTGGCAGCGCCCTGGCTCGGCATGGCATCGAACACCCCGTGCTCGCGCCCGTGGTCGAGGTCTCACCCGGTTCTCGCCGTCGCGTGGATCTGGAAGCAGTTCGAGCGGGGCCCGGGGTGCAATTGGGTTTCAGCCGGCGCCATTCGAACCATGTCGTGGATGTCCTCGAGTGCGCGGTGGTGGAGCCAGGCATCCTGGCCATGTTGGATCCGCTGCGTATCGTACTGAGCAAGATCATGAGCCCCCGCCAGCGCGCGGCGATACTGGTCACCCATACTGACAGCGGCAACGACTTGCTTATTTCTGCCGGATGGCCGCTCGATCTGGCCGCGACCGAGACCTTGGCCGGGTTCGCTCACGATTTTGATTTCGCTCGTATTGCCTGGCGCTTTGATGATCGCATCGAGACCGTCATTTCCCTTCGGCCGCCACGCATCACCGCTGGGCGATATACTGTCGCCATTCCGCCGGGTGCATTCTTGCAGCCAACCGTCGAAGGCGAGGAAAAGCTCGTCTCACTGATCGCCGCTTCACTCAGCGATGCCCAACGTATCGCGGATCTTTATGCGGGTTGTGGAACTTTCTCCGTTCCGCTGGTCCGACAAGGTTCCGTTACATCCTTCGAAATCGATGAGAATGCGGTGGCGGCGATTGCGAAAGTTGCCGACGCGCACGAGTTGGGGGAGCGCTTGACCGCGCGATGCCGAGATCTCCACCGCAATCCGTTAACCGCTATCGAACTCGAGAGTTTCGATGCCGTCATTTTCGACCCGCCGCGTGCTGGGGCCCGCGCCCAGGCAAAGGAAATCGCCGAGTCTTCGGTGTCGACTGTCGTCGCAGTATCGTGCAATCCGGAGACATTCGCTCGCGATGCGCGGCTGTTGCTCCATGGTGGTTATCGCCTATTGATGGTGACGCCGGTTGATCAATTCCATTGGTCTGCTCATATCGAGTTGGTGGCGTCGTTTGAAAAATCGCGAAATGGTGCGCGGACCAAGGCTTCGGCCTGAATCGCAGAAATCTTGACGCAAAGAAGGAGAACGTGCATGCGACGGCTGATATTTGCCATGTTCGGCATAATCGGGGTTCTCGCCTTGGGTGCCTGTGTGCAGAGCCCGACGGCGTCCCAATCCGTACTGTCTTTGCCGCCGCCCCAGCCCGGTCTCGGCCGGGTCTTCTTTTATCGACCCGGTGATATCGTCGGCGCATGGAACCAGCCGATTGTGTTGATGAATGGGCGCCAGGCCGGCCAGGCGAAACCGGCACGTTATTTCTACATCGATGCGCCGCCTGGCAATTATGTCGTTCAAACCGTCAGCGATCCCAATCGCCGCGTCTCGTTCGCGTTGCGTCCCGGGACCAAGGTTTACGTTCGCCTCAACAACCAATTTGCCGGCATCGCTCAGGTTTATCCAGAACTGGTCAGCGAGTTCGAGGGCCTGAGCGGAATGCAACCGCTTTCCTATGGGGGCTAGAGGCTGGCCGTTCGGTCCTGTCCGACGGACGGCGTGTGGGACAACAAAGCTGGGCGCGTGCCGCAAGCCATTGCGGGGAGACGGTAAAGATGAACCAGGCTTTGGTATACCGCGTAGTTTCATCCGAATGACCATCATGAGCGTTCGATTAGCGACGATTTGTCTGTTTCTGCTCCTCACCTTCCCGGCTACGGCCGGTGACGCACGACTCATCGCGGGACCCGACGGTGCTTTGCTCCAAGCGGAGCCTGATAGCGCGGCAACCGTCCTCGGTCGGATCGATGCGAACCAGCCCGTCGAGGTGCTGGTCCGCGAAAATGATTGGGTGAAGGTCTTCGGGTGGGTGCGCGTCGCGGACGGTGTCCTGACCCGGACCGCCGGATGGACGGATAGAGACTCGCTAGTCACCCGTGGATCTGTCGGGACCGTCACACAACTCATACCAAATCCCGTTGATCATGACCTATGTGCCCATTGCCTGTGTCCGATCGACATGATTTTCCAGGGCTGATCGATGAGCTTGTTCCAGGCGTCACAGCAGTGGTCGACGATGTCGTCGTATGAGTTGAAGACGCGGTTGG